>JBMFMH010000027.1:0-18537 GCA_049970775.1 bacterium
GCCAATTCATCGGGACGCACGAAGATGAAGTTTTTTCTTTCAAGTCTTTCCTTTATCTCTTTCAACATGCCCAAATCATAATTCCAATTCAAGATAAAAACATTCACGAAGCAGGGTGTCTTTCTTCCCTCAACGGTTTGTTCAACTTGATTAACGATGAAGTTTATCGCTTCCTCTCTACCAGTAGGTCCCCAGTTCGTGAGGGCGTGGAAAACAGGAACCCCATCGATCAGATAATTCGCCTTCTCATAAGTCATATCACCTCTTCTGCTATAATCGGGGAAAAGAGGAACCCTCAAAATTTTCGCATATTTCTCTATTAGCTCTTTTTTCGTCATCCCCATTGTCCAACATCCCTGTAAACCGAGCTTTTGAATGTAGCTTTTCGTTAAGTTGAGAAAATCAGTGAGTATATCCATCGGATTTTTATAGCGGGAGGCATACTCGTCGGGATACATATATCCTATGCCCGAGACGGCACAGAGGAAGCAATCCAAAGGAGTGGCGCTCTCAAGATAGTAAAGGGCTATTCCGGGGATGAACTCGGTGGCTGTGGGACCAAGAGTCCAACCAAGGGGGATGGTTCCCCTCTCTGCCCTATCCCAGCCAGGTGGTTGGAATCCTCCCCACCAACAGGTTATATTATCCCCATCTGAAATGAGGAATGTAGCGTAGTTCTTGCTCATATCAAGTTGTAAGGAGCGAGGTGGCTTGGGTTTGGGGAACTCCTTCACCTTTATCCCGCTATGAAAGGAAATATTAGTGAAAGTGCTCGCTACGGTAAACTTCGCGAATTGGCTTCCTAAAGAAACGCCAGGACCCTCCTGAATGCCCACTCCCTCCCCAGCCCAAGGGAATCCTAAAACAGGGATATTGACCGGTAGCTGAGCGTTCGCTTTCTCAATAGCTAATTTTTCCCTAACGGAATCACAATCAGGGCGGGCTCCATCAACCCATCCCGTTATCCAAAAGCAAAAGACCTTAAAGGCAACGACATAATCCCAGACATTAGGTGCTTGAGGATAAAGGAAGGCAACAACCCTTTTATCCATTTTGGGAAGGATATTTTTCACTGCCCACTCATAAGATTCATATGTAGTTTTCCATCGTCCTCGCAAGTCCTCTTTTATTGGGAGATTTAAACGCTTGGCAATTTTTTCATTCGCCACTATTAAATCCTTCAAGGAAGCAAGCATCATAGCGAGATGGATGCCGGAATACAGATTCTCATCATAGATGATACCGCCTTTATAGTAGTTCTTAAAAATGCTGAACGCTTGCCAAGGGTCGGCAAGCTCTATCTTCTTCCTAATCAATCCCCTTTTCAAATACCAATTTATCCAAAAGATATCCCTATCGTTCAAAATTAGATAAAGCGAAGGCTTTTGCCGATTGACCAATCCCTCAAGGGAGAGAAAAGCGAACTGCTCAGGTAAGGAAAGGCTCCGAACATCAGCTACATAGACATCGTCAGGGGCTTCTTTAGGCTTTGGAATAAAATCCTTTTCTCTATGAGAGAGATAGATAGGGGTCAAGTTCTCAATTGGAGAAGGTGGCTTGAATTCCTTGCGAGTTAACTCCGCTATCTGATTAAACCTCTTCTTGCTGATAAACCCTTTTTCCTGCAGTATAAAAGCTGTTCCTTGAGTTAAAATTGATTGGGCAAGATAAGTGCTCATTATATCAAGAGGGGAAAAAAGCTGGGTTCCCGCCCACATATCAATTGCTCCCTTAAACTGGGGACAGTTATGATATATCAATGCGGTTACATAGCCCTCAAGTTTCCCATTCCTATATAGAGCGATTATCCCTCTTACCTTGTCTTCCTTTGGCAGGCTATTTTCGTCAAGGAGTTGATACCATCCTGAGCGTTCCTTAATGGGAAGGGAAAGGTAATCAAGAGCAAGCCCACTTTGAAGTTCATATTTAAGCTCAAACACTCCCGTTCTTGGTGGTTCAAAGAAGGAACCGATGCCGAGGAAATCGTGGGTTGCATATTCCATTTTGTGCCCCATATCAATGAAAATGTTGCCCGGCTCCTCAAAGGAGGGATTGCGAAGAAGGTTTCTCTTTTCACCTCCTTCCCTGAGCTCAATATCATCAAAGACCACTATGCTTCCCTCTTCCCTCAATTGAGGTGATACATCTACTTCTGTCGTGCCAGGAGGAGCGGTAAGGGTTTTGGAAATCCTCGTCCATTCCTTTGCATTTTTAGGAATAGCTGGTCCATCTTGACCGATGAAGCGACCATTGGAAAAGAATCTAAGGAAAAGCCTGTCTTCCCCTCCCGCTAAATCGTTTGATTTCACCCAAGCACTGAGGATGAAGGTATCGCCTCCCTTAGCGGGAATCTTTTCAGACCATATGCCAATCCAATCGCCCCCTTTCTTCTCTATTTTCACTGCCCATTTACCAGAGTGGGCGTCATCGGATAAGCTCACCCTTCTATCCCCTTGGGCGATAGGGACATTCGCGCTCCAAAAAGCGGGAAAGGCAAGACAAGGATGACAGAAAGGAACACCTGTGGAAATGATTGAACCACCCTCCCGATGGAATTTAATAATGTTATCCAGCGCTTGGAGGGGAAAAGTATTACCATAGAGGTGAATTAACACAGCGTATTTCTGGGCGTTAAATTTTTGAGGATTTGAAAGGTCTTGAACATTTAAAAGTTCTGCTTGTAAGCCGACCTTTCTCATAAAATTGGCTAATTCATCTGGCTTGATAGACCAAGAAACCATATAATAGGGGAAACCTGGTTGGTAAAAAATGGCGATTTTCTTCTCTTGTGCTAAAAGCGATATAGGAAGCAATATAAGGAAGATTAGCTTTTTCATTTTAAGCAAAACTCTCACCTCCAGAAGACATCTATCCCATTCATTATATCAACGAGGATGTCCAACAGGAATAAGATAGACGACTTCCCCTTCCTTTAGTCCTAACATTTGCTTAACCCTATTAGGGTCAAATGCACCCACTGGGACGGAGCCCAATTTCAAAGCAACTGCTTGCAAAAGGATGTTCTGGGCAATATGCCCCGCCTCTATGTAAACATACATCTTCCCTCTTTCCCCATATCTACTGGTAGTGCGCTCCGGAATAGCGAGAAGAATGAAAACTGCTCCCGCGTTTCCAACAGATGCCTGCCCCATCGCGGCTGCCGTCAATTCAGCTCTTATATTTCCCTCCTTTACCTTCTCCAGCTTATGCCCGAGAGGAAGATAGTGAAAGACGCCCTCGTTCGTTACAACATATAATTCATAGGGGTAGGTCGCGCCCGCTGAGGGAGCAGTGCGGAACCCTCTTTGAGGCTCGGTTATCCCCTGCCCTGCCCAGAGAAGCTGGGAAATCTGCTCTAAGGTCAGAGGTGTGGAGGAAAAGGACCTGATTGACCTTCGCTTGGCAAGCGCTTCCTCAAGGCTCATTTCCCCTTTCAAGCGGGGAGGAGGGAGATTTATGCTTTCCCCTACCTTCAAGGAGGAAAGGGAAACAGCTTTCTTCTCGCTGTTCTGGGCAAGACAGAAAACCACTAAACCCAAAAGAAGAAACACTGCCAAAAGCGGAGCCTTTTTCTTCATTTAGTTGCCTCCTTTTGGTTTAAAGAAACAATTTCTTTTGCCCTCCTTTTTTGCTTTCCGTTGCTAAATTATGGGCGGAAATCAGGGGGGCGGGAAGGCGTTCTCCTTCCTTTATCGTTTTCTTAACAACCTCTAAGGCGGTTTGCAGGTCCACCTTATGACCAGGGGAGATGAAAATCGGTGGTTTACCCTTAGCGCTTCTCAGAGCTATTGCGACGATTTCCTTACCATCAGAGAGGTAGGCTATTTCTCCTTGCTCATCAGGGATGGGCGGAAGAGGTGGATAGCCCTGCCTTTCACCTAACAGCCACGATTTCGCCACTCCAATTGAGGGTCTATCAAAAAGAAGACCGATGTGGCAAGCGATTCCGAAATGGCGAGGATGGGCTATCCCTTGCCCATCAACGAGAAGAACATCGGGTTCGCTTCTTAGTTTCTTCGCACATTCTATTATCGGTGGCGCTTCCCTAAAAGCCAAAAGCCCTGGAATGTAAGGAAAGCTTGTTTTAATAACCGCAACCTCCTGTTCAATCAGCTCAAGTTGAGGGAAACTCATCACCACAATAGCGGCGAGGGATTTATCCTCAAAAAAGGAAACATCTATGCCAGCTATCGTCTTTATCTCTTCCAATTTAAAAGAAGGGGTAAGGCTTAATCGTTTGAGAAGTCTCTTTTGTATCTCTATCGCTTCTTCCCTGTTTACATCCCATCTGTGAAGTTCCAACGCCTTCATCTTATTAGAGGTAATTAGCAATTTCCACGCTTTTTCCTGATTTTATAGAATCAAGGGAAGCGAAAACCATCGCGAGGCTTTTCAGATTGTCAAAGGCATTACACTCCGGCTCCTTTCCTTCTTCAACCGCCTTGCGAAATTCCTCCAACACCAATTCCCTCCCCTCCAAAGGTATATCAATCGGTTCAATCTTTGTTATATCCTCTGCATCCGCCCTGAAGATACCTCTTTCATCCCATAAAATGGCGGCATTCTTACCCTGAATGCGCCAAGCACCATCCCATTGGGTTTCCGCTCCAGCGCTTACCCAAGAACCGAAATAGCCAGCTTTAACATCACCGCTCATTTCTATAAACGCAGAGAGACAAGGGTCGCCCTCAAACCAGGACCAAGAGGGATGCCAGGAAAAGGCGGAAACGCGAATGGGGTCGGAGGATGTAAGGAAGCGAAGGAGGTCAAAATGGTGAATGGACATATCAATCAATAGTGGATAAGGCATCTTCTCCCTAAAGCCTCCGAAATGAGGGGCTTTATGGAAGGATATCTGCACAAAGCTTAAACCCTCTAACTTTTCCACTTCCCTTCGCACGGTTCTCGCCATCCTACTGAAGCGATAGTTCTGGCTAACCATCAAAATTTTCCCCTTTTCCTTTGCCAGCTCAGCCATAAATCTGGCATCAGCCATATTATCGGAAAGCGGCTTTTCACAAAGAACATTTAAACCTGCTTCCAACGCTAGTGCGGCGAGCTCCCTGTGAGTTGCGGGAGGAGTAACGATTAAAAGGGCATCCGCTCTCGTTTTCTCCAGTGCCTCAGCCAGATTCAAGAAACCGATATCCCTTGGAAGCCCCCTTTCCCTTAAAGCTTTTTCCAAGATTTCCTCATTTATGTCCACCAAGGCTTCCAATTGAACATTGGGGTTTTGGAGAACTATATCAGTCCAAGACCAACCAAAGCCCCCGACACCAGCTTGGATTAGCTTAATCATTGCGCGCCTCCTTTCAAAACATCAAAAACTATCTGGGCAACTTTCCTCGCTAATTCCTCCTCCGTTAAGGGAAGGGAAGGTTTCAAGCTCATGGCGTGAGCGCAAGCTTGGCAGTTTTTACAAAGGAGATTGGGAGATGAGCATTTCCCTGCTGAGCCGAAGATATCCATATAATACTCAACCGCTTCCCGCACGCCTTCCTTGCAAGCGGACATAATGTCAGGGTAGGTCACTGTTTCGCCGTTTTTATTTATCAGTTCCCTTATTTTTTCCGTAGCCAGCCTTTGCATATCGTAGTAGATATTTATCTTTCTTACCCCTAAATCTATTGCCTTTCTCACATCCTCGGCAGGTATACCGGAACCACCGTGGAGGACAAGGGGGACATTGGTGAGTTCTTTGATTCTTCGTAGGCGTTCAAAATCCAGCTTCGGCTTCCCTTTATATTTTCCGTGAACCGTGCCGATAGCAACCGCAAGGGCATCGCAGTTAGTTCTCCGAACGAATTCGGCGGCTTGGAGAGGGTCAGTAAGTAGCTCGGGAGGCGGGGCTTCGCCTCCTTCCGCTTTTCCATAACCGCCTCCTACCGCTCCAAGCTCGGCTTCCACGGATACCCCCACGGAATGGGCGAAATCCACTATCCTCTTGGTCATTTCCACATTTTCCTCAAAAGGAAGGTCTGAACCATCAAACATAACCGATGTAAACCCGCATTTTATCGCCCGCATAATCGCATCTATTGATTTACCGTGGTCAAGGTGAACAGCCACAGGAACGGGAAGCTCCTTGGCCGCTTGGTGGATGGCTGGGGCGAGAGCTTCCATATCAACGAAATCAAAATGCACTTGCGCCACACATAAGGAAAGAGGGGATAATTTTCTCTCCGCAGCCTCCGCAACAGCCTTGAGCCACTCGAGATTCACAAGAACAAAGCCACCTACAGCGTAATTCCTCTCCTCGGCATCCTTTAATAACTCAACGAGACTAACCAATCCCACTTTTAGCCACTCTCCTTTGGAGCAATTAATTCCTTTAAAGCTTCCACTTGCTCTCTGCTTACCAAGCTGATAATAGAATCTCCAGCTTCCAAAATGGTGTCCCCAGAGGGGACAACTATTTGGTTACCCTTTAAGAGGGAGATTAAAAGACAATTAGAAGGCAAGTTGAGGTCTTTAATGCTTTTGCCAACAACAGGGGAATCCTTACTCACCGATATCTCAACGATTTCAAACCCGCCTTCTTTCAGCAAGCCTAAAAAGTGTATTTTGTCTGTTTCTATCTCTTGTTTTATTAGGTCGTATATGATACGGGTGCCGCAGATTGTATCATCAACACCGAGTGCCTTTAAGATTTCCTCGTTTTGGGGCATATTCACCCTCGCTATGACACGAGGAACCTTGAATTTCCTTTTTGCCATCTGACAGATAGTAAGATTGTCCTCGTCGTGCCCTGTTACCGCTACTACCACATCGGCACGGGAGCAACCTAACTCCTCAAGGACGCGCATCTCACACCCATCCCCCCAAAATACCGCTTCTCCCAAGACCCGTTCCAAGAAAGACCAGCGTTGTTTATCCTTCTCCACGAGGATGACTTCGTAGCCATCCCGCAACAAAACTTTTGTAAGATTAAATCCTACTTTCCCTCCGCCAACGATGATTATATACATCTTTACTCACCCTCCTCTTTCAGAATTCTGTCAAGAATGATATTCGTTAGAATAGTTGTTTGGCAAACGGTAGGAATGCCTAATTCGTGGTAGGTATCAGCTCTAAGGGGGTCGTTTATCCTTGCTAATATGCGAGGAACCTTGAAGATATCCCTCGCCATTTGGGCGACCATAGCATTCGTGTTATCGCCGTTTGTAAGAGCAACGAGGATATCCGCTTCCTCTATTCCCGCTGCTTTAAGAGCATCAATATCTATCCCTACTCCGACGATTTTCTTTCCGGGGAAATCCTCCGGCAGACGCCTAAAAGCATCGGGGTTCCTATCAATGACGGCAACAGACCAGCCTTTCTCGGCTAACGCCTGCGCCACCATAGAGCCGACTCTACCACAACCGACTATAATCGCCTTTTTCATCGCTCATCACTCCTCCTTAACATAGCCTTTCCTCCGATATTCCTTAAGGTTTTCCAAAATCCTTCCCGTGCCTATCGCCACGCAGGAGATGGGGTCCTCCACCAGCTTGAATTGTATTCCTATAGACCCCGTTAGGTGAGAAGCAAGTCCACGCAGAAGCGAACCACCACCCGTGAGCGTAATCCCTCTTTCCGCGATATCCGCCGCAAGCTCAGGAGGAGTCCTTTCCAATACCTCCTTTATCTTTTCCTCTATCACTTGCACCACTTCAAGGAGAGCTTCCCTTATCTCGTTAGCATCTACTTTAACCGTTTGAGGCAGGCCAGTGAGCAAATCCCTTCCCCTCACCTCCATCTGGGGAGGGTCATCCTCGTATTTTTCAAGCGAACCTATCTTTATCTTTATCTCCTCCGCGGAGCGCTGCCCAATCATTAAATTGCTTTTACGCCTCAGGTATCTTATAATGGCTTCATCCATATCTAATCCCGCCTGGCGGACGGAGGAGCGAACGACTATCCCCCATAAAGAAACAACCCCGATGCTCGTCGTCCCTCCCCCGATATCAACCACCATATTTCCCGTCGGCGTATCTATGGGCAGACCAGCCCCCAGCGAGGCAGCAATTATCTCATCCACTGGGTAAACCTCTCCCGCTCCCGCCTCCTTACAAGCATCAATCACCGCCCTCCTTTCCACTCCCGTTGCCCCAGTATGAACGCTTATAACAACCCGTGGCTTGAGGAAGGAGCGATAACCTTTAAGCCTCTTTAGGAGAAGATGGAGCATCTTCTCCGTAGTTGTGTAATCGCCTATAACCCCTCCAATTAAGGGACGTCCCGCTACGATATTGTCAGGAGTGCGTCCTAGCATAATATAGGCTTCCTCACCAATGGCGAGAACCTCTCCCGTTAGGATGTTTTTAGCAACGACGGAGGGCTCCCGCAGAACTATTCCCTTCCCTCTTGAGTAAACGATTGTGCTGTATGTGCCGAGGTCTATGCCGAACTCGGGCTTCAGACCAAGCATTCCTTGCTTTCTTCCACTACCCTTCTTATGGAGGCACCTAAGGCCGCGAGCTTTCCCTCCATATTCTCATAACCTCTATCAAGGTTCTCCAAGCCGGTTATCTCGCTTTTCCCTCTTGCCATTAAAGCGGCTATGATTAGGGCGGCTCCCGCCCGGAGGTCGGTGATGGAAACTGGGGCACCAGTTAGCTCCTTTACCCCCTTTATTATCGCTGTGCGTCCCTCAACCTTTACATCAGCGCCCATCCTTGCCAACTCGCTGAGATATTTGAATCTGCTGTCGTAAATCGTTTCCGTCACCATTGATGTTCCTTCCGCAATCGTGAGTAAAGCAGTGAACGGCTGCTGCATATCCGTGGGGAAACCGGGATGAGGAAGCGTAACGATGCTGATCGGCTTGATGGGTCTTTTCCCTATCACTCTTACCCCGTTCTCCATTTCTATAACCTCGCTACCCGCCTCCCTCAGCTTTTCAATCACTGGCTTAAGATAAAGGGGGTCTATTCCTTCAATGAATACATCGCCTTCCGTTGCGGCGGCGGCAATCATAAATGTGCCCGCTTCCATTCTATCGGGCATAATTCTGTAGGTTATCTCCTTGAGATTTTCCACTCCCCTTATCTCCACGACTCGGGAGTCAACATATTTCACATCCGCTCCTGCTTGATTTAAGAAATTAAATAGGTCATATATCTCCGGTTCCTCAGCAGCATTTCTGATATATGTTATGCCCTCAGCTAAGGTAGCAGTTGTTGCGAGATGACAGGTTGCGCCCACGCTGGGAAAATCAAGGTAGATATCCGCTCCCTTCAATTTATCAGCGTAAGCCTCAACATAACCGTGCTCCATCTTTATCTCCGCACTCATAGCTTGTAGTCCCTTTAAGTGAAAATCAACTGGGCGTGTTCCGATATCGCATCCGCCAGGCAAGGGAACCTTTGCCTTTCCACAGCGAACGAGAATTGCCCCCAAAACATTGAAGGAAGCACGCATCTTTTTCACTAATTCATAGGGCGCTTCATAAGTCTCTATTTTAGTAGCGTCTATTTCAACGAACTCCTCCTCCAACCTAACCTTTATCCCCAACCTCCTCAACATTTCAAGCATAGTCCAAACATCACCAATGCGTGGGACATCGTATAAAATCGTTCTCCCCTTCACGAGGAGGGAAGCAACGATGATTGAGAGGGAGGCGTTTTTGCTTCCGCTTACTCTAACTTTTCCAACTAATCTTTTCCCTCCTTCTATTATTAACTTATCCACTTTTTTCACCCCCGATTTTAATATTTTGAACTCTTATCGCGGGCATCTTAATGCCCGGCTCCTCACGAAAATCCCTAGATATGGCATCTATGTTCTGCAAAAGCTCCTTAAAGTTGAAACCTATCATCGTGTTTTTAAGAGGATACGCTTTCTCTCCATCCTCAATCATAAAACCAAAATCAATGGGACCGGATACATCACCACTCGCTAAATTCGGCTGAATGCCCGCAGAGAGAATATATACACCTCTTTTCATATCTTGAATCATTTCCTCAAGGCTCCAATCCCCCAATTTTATCTGTAGATTAGTGGGGGAAATACCTACCCCTCCCATATATGAATAGCGTGCGGCGTGTCCAGTGTTTTCTTCTTTTGCTTTATTCGCTGTATAGGAATTATGGAAATAGGTCATCAATATCCCCTCTTCTATGAAATTTAGCTCTTTATGAGGAACTCCCTCTCCGTCGTAGCTTGCGGATGCCATTCCTCCTTCAATTAAGGGCAAATCCTCAACGCTTAAACCCTCCCAAGCTATCTTCTGACCCTTCTTACCAACTAAGAAGGTCCTTTTCCTTTGCACCTCCTCACCGTTTGCCGCTGCCGCAACAGCACCGATAATGCTGGGCGCCATAATATAGGAGAAAACAACAGGGTAATTTCCTGTGGGAGCTTGTTTTGCCCCGAATAATTCCTCAGCTTGCAGAGCCGCTTTTTCCCCTATATCAAGGGGGTGGAAATCCTTTAAATTGCGGGCTTCGTCAAACTCAAAAAAGGAGGCTGTCTCCCCATCTTTTTCAAGGACAACCATTGCGCTAGCGCCGACAGCGGTTTGTTTCTCCTCTATCGCCACGCCTTCCGTATTCGCTAAGGCGAACTCAACAACAATTGCGGATATCTCACCAGAAATAATTGCCTTTTCGTCCACCCTCTTAGCCCCCTCAATTATCTCCTCACCCCAACTGGCTAAGTCAAAGGCGGAAAGGAAAGCGATTTTCTCATCGTATAGTCCCTTTACACCCTTGCCCTCCTCAGGGGAGGGAAGCGATTTGAAATCGGGGTCGGGCTGTGCCGCTCTCGCAAGCGAGACCGCCGATTCTATTGCCCTGTTCAAAACTTCCTCGTGAAGAGGTGAAGAGGAGACAAAACCTCTTCCACCTTTGTGGAATGCCCGCACGCTTAACCCCTCAACATAATGCACTTCCGCTTGCTTCAAAGCGGATTTCTTCCATTTAAGACTAATCGCCTTTCTCTTTTCCACATAGATATCCGCTTGCTCTATTTTCCTTTTTATCTTTTCTATCCCTTTACAGGCTATCTCTAATATGTCTTTATCCATATTACCTTCTCCCCCCGACGGTTATTTCATCTACGAGGAGATAGGGGCCACCAAAGTCAACGAATGCAGTTTGCCCACCCTTCCCACAATGCCCAGGGGAGGCAAGCTGAAAATCCTTTGATACTCCCCTTATCTTCTTGAGCGTTTCCAGGGTCAATCCGGACATTGAAACATCTCTTAAATGCTCGCCCAATTCACCATCCCTCACGAGGTAAGCCTCCTCAACATTGAAGGTGAACTGTCCTCGTTCCGGATAGACATATCCCCATCTTCCTCCCTTGAGGAACACCCCATTCTTCATCTCCTCCAGCATCTCTTCAAATGACCAATCTCCTGGAGCCATAAAGGTATTGCTCATTCTCACTATCGGTGGCGATGAATACCCTTCAGCTCTGGCGTTACCGCTTGGCTGAGCGTTCATTTTCTTTGCTGTTTCAAGATTGTAAAGGTAGTCCACAAGTATTCCATCTTTAATTATAACATTTCTCCTTGCGGGAGTTCCCTCAGAGTCAAAGAAATAAAAGCCGAAAGCCCCTTCAATCGTAGCATCATCTATTATGTTCACACAGGGAGCAGCTATCTCCTCGCCCTTTTTCCCACTTATTATGGACTGCCCAGCCCACACACTATCAGCCTCAGCGTTGTGCCCTAAAGCTTCGTGGACGAAAAGTCCGACAACCTTTGGGTCCAAAATAGCGGGAAAGGTGCCGGCGGGAGGTGGCGAGGCGGAAAGGAGAGATAGCGCTTTATTTGCTGCCTTTAGAGAAAATTCCTCAGGATGAAATTCCTCCAAAAACTCATAGCCCTTGGAAGCTCCTTTTCCCTCAACTGCTGTTTGCCGAATCTCCCCTTCCGAAGCAGTAACGAAAACCGTTGCAAAAGTGTGGGTCAGCTTGCTCCTAACCTTTACCCCAAAACTGTTACACACTATCTCTTCCCTCACGAAATCGCTCAAAGTAGCTATGCTGTTCTCAATGCGTTGGGGGTCAACTCCCCTCGCTTCCCTTTCCCATTCCAGGGCTATATGTGCTTTGTCTTCCGGAGAAACATCATCGGGTGAGATTTTACATTTAGCCTCCTTTTCCCCTTGAAATGCTTTCACTTCCTTGACCTCCGCCTTATCCTCAACCTTCCCTCGTAGGGAAGCCGCCGACGCTATCGCCTCTTCAAGGGAGGAAAAGAGGTTCTTCTTCTCTAAAGAAGCGCTGGAGGCAAACCCCCAAGCTCCCTCTAAAATCACCCTTATCCCCACTCCCGCCGATTCCCTCTGGGAGAGTTCCTCTATTCTGCCATCCTGCGCTCTTATATAGGAAGAAGACCTCCTGACATAGCGTGCCTCAGCAAACGAACATCCTTTAGCCTTCGCTTCCTCAATAAGCCATTCCAAGATATCTTCCATACATTTTAAATTATAACCAGATTGATATGATGGTCAATGATTTTCCCTATTTATCAAGATAAATCTTTGAGCCATATTCCACAAATGTCTCCGCCATAGCCTTTATCTTATCCCAGGAGTGTCCAACTGCATCGGGCGATGGATACCACTTGGCGATAAATCCACCATCAAATCTACCAAAGGCATCAATCAATTTTTTAGCATAATTTTTCACATCCTCAATCGTTCCCTTCACCATCGTGTTTTGAATATCCACTGGACACCAAAAACAAAGTCTACCTCCAAAGAGAGATGCCAATCTCTCCACCCCCATATTCTCTTGCTGGTCCATCTGAATTACATTCAGCTGGGCGTCAATCAATCCCTCAAGGATATCTATGATGTATCCACAACTATGAAGGAAAGTGAGAATTCCCTTGCTCCTTGCGAAGGTGTAAACTTTTTTATATTTCGGTTGCCAAACCTGCATCCATATCTCCGGCTTGACCATCAGCCTGTCCTGCAATCCCCAATCATCGCAGGATATTATTCCGTCAACGCCTATCTCGGAAAAGCGTTCAATGGCAATCATACTTATCTCGCAGATTTTATCCAATAGCTTATCCAATTTCTCAGGATGAATGTAAGGGTCAGTCCAAGCTGCTTCATGCCCCCTCAGATACTCCAATCTATGGATGAGGCTGAATGGGATATCCGCTAAAACGAACTTTTCCCCCTTGTTTTCCTCTACTATCCTCCTCGCCCTTTCGTATCTCTCCTTCTTCTCGTAGTTGGGAAACCTAAAGCTGGAGAGCTTGGAATAATCCTCTAAGGGATGATGGATAACCTGACCCATAGTTATGCTATCGCTTGGCAGCCTTCCCCATATGCAACCCCATTCATCCTCCCACTGCGTTTCCGTTTTAACCCTTGGCGTCCACTCTGGGTCAGGGTCGCAACCGACGAAAATAAAATCGCTCCCCCAAGGAGGAGGCAAATCAAAGGGAACCCTGTCCGGCTTTTGGAAAAGGACAGCTCTTCTGACTCTTTCCCTTGAGGTCATTTTCAAGAAAAAATAATACTCGCTATATTTTTTACTTGCAAGTTTACTTGCAAGCGTAAAAGTAAATCATTATATTTTAAAAAAAAGAAAGGAGGAGAGCATATGTTCGTTGTAATCCTTTTAATCCTCTTCTTCGTTATCGGGGCAAACCCCTATTATTTACCCGAGGATGTGGTAAAAAAAGACATCTATCACAAGGATTGGATTGATTTCAATAAAAACGGCGTTATGGACCCTTATGAGAATCCGAAACTTCCGATTGAGCAAAGGGTTGAGGACCTCCTAAAGAGAATGACGCTTGAGGAAAAGATACATCAATTGCAGTCCGGCGGCGACCTTCCCGTTGGCAACCTCACCTGCGTAACGAGGGGATTCCTTCCCCGAGAAGGAGCGACAAAAAGCAACGAGTATCAAAGGCGAGCGATAGAGGAAACAAGGCTCGGTATTCCTGTGATAGTTCACGATGAAGCTCTTCACGGCATTGTGGCACGAGGTTGCACCAGCTTCCCACAGGCAATAGGCTTAGCAGCTACCTGGGACCCAGACCTGATGTATCGGGTAGCGAGGGTCATCGGCAAGGAAACAAGGGCAAGAGGGATTCATCAAGTCCTTTCCCCAGTTGTGAACATAGCAAGGGATGTGAGGGCAGGCAGGACGGAAGAAACCTATGGGGAGGACCCTTATCTCACGGGCGTTATGGGAGCTGCTTTTTGTCGAGCCTTACGAGAGGAAGGGGTAATAGCTACACCGAAACATTACGCTGCTAACTTTGTAGGAGATGGCGGAAGGGACTCAAACGAAATCCATTTCTCAGAGAGGATATTAAGGGAGATATATTTTCCTGGGTTTCATTCCTGCTTCAGGGCAGGGGCTTTATCCGTGATGTCAGCTTACAATTCCCTTGATGGAATCCCCTGTTCAAGCAATGAATGGCTTTTGAGGGAGATTTTGAAGTGGGAATGGGGATTTCCTGGCTTTGTCGTCTCCGATTACGGAGCGGCGGCGGGAGTTTTCCATTCTCATCATGTAGCTTCCACTTTGGAGGAAGCAGCTGCCCTCTGCCTCAATGGAGGATTGGATGTAGAGCTTCCTGGTGTTTACATCTATGGCGACCCCCTTATGAAAGCGATAAAGGAAGGGCGAATTTCTCAAAAGGAATTGGACGATGCGGTGCGCAGGGTTTTGAGGGCTAAGTTCCTCATAGGGCTTTTTGATAATCCTTTTGCTAATCCCGATGAGGCGCAGAGGATATGCGGTTCCTCCCAAAACGCACAACTCGCTTTAGAAGCGGAGAGGAAAGCGATTGTCCTCCTAAAGAACGAGGGAAACCTGCTTCCCTTAGACAAGAACAAGATAAAGAGAATCGCTGTCATAGGACCAGTCGCTGACCAAGTGAGGTTGGGTGGGTATAGCGGAGAGCCTCCAAGGGGAGTTTCTCCTCTGGAGGGAATTCGCAACGCAGTCAATCCCGGAACGGAGGTCGTCTTCGTTCGGGGTTGCAATATAGAGATAGGCAAGGTTTACTTCAATGCCATTCCCTCAAAATATCTGAGAACACCGGATGGGAAGGAGGGGCTCAAAGGGGAATATTTCAACAATCCTAATTTACAAGGTTCTCCCGCTTTGGTGCGGGTAGATAGAAGTGTGGACTTCGATTGGGGTTTGGGAGCACCAGCTTCAAATCTTCCTTCCGATAACTTCTCTGTTCGCTGGACGGGAAAGTTGATAGCGCCGGAAACGAGGACTTACGAGATTTATGCTCGCACAGACGATGGCGTTAGACTATGGATAGACGGCAAGTTGCTCATAGATTCCTGGCACGATAGAGCAGCCTCTAACGATATAGCGAGGATAAATTTGGTTGCTGGGAAGGAATATGATATAAAGATTGAATATTATGAACATCAGGGCTTTGCTGTCGCTCAACTTGGTTGGGATTACGGGAAGAGGGAACTTCCCCCTGGGATATTTGAGGCTGCTGAGGCGGCGAAGAACGCAGATGTTGCGGTTGTCTTTGTGGGGATAGTGGAAGGGGAAGGACAGGATAGAGCACATATTGACCTTCCCGGATTTCAAGAGGAGTTAATAAACGAAGTGGTGAAGACGGGGACGCCAACAGTGGTGGTTATCATCGCGGGAAGCGCTGTTACGGGCGATTGGATAGATAGGGTGCCAGCGATTTTGATGGCTTGGTATCCGGGACAGGAAGGAGGAACAGCCATAGCGGAGACCCTGTTCGGTGAAAACAATCCCGGCGGTAAACTGCCCTTTACTTGGCCGAGATATGTTGGACAACTTCCCCTTTATTATAACTACAAGCCCACCGGTAGGGGCTACGATTATGTTGATATGCCGGGTCGTCCCCTCTTCCCATTTGGACACGGTCTCAGCTACACAAAATTTGAATATAAAAATCTCAGCATCAGTGCTGATGGTGAGAAGGGAAATGTAGAGATTAGCTTTGAGGTCACCAATAGCGGCGATAGGGAGGGCGAAGAAGTAGCACAGCTTTATCTTCATGATGTGGTCGCGTCCGTGGCGAGACCAGTGATGGAGTTAAAGAGATTCAAGCGAGTAAGGCTTGCCCCCGGCGAAAGCACCACCATCAAATTTCAACTCACACCAGACGACCTCGCTTTCTTCAACATCAATATGAAAAAGGTGGTTGAACCGGGGGACTTTGAAGTTATGGTGGGGAGCTCCTCAGGGGATATAAGATTAAGGGGAAGCTTCAGGGTCAATCGCCTGATAACGACTTCCTTTGATTGCGCGCTCCTAACCCCGCAAAAGGTTAAGGCTAAGGCGGGCGAAATAAACAGGATGTCGCTCTTAGTTAGGAATAAGGGGACTATCTCCGACCTTTGTCCTGTGCAACTTTACCTTGATGGCAAGCTCATAGAGAGCCATAAGGTAGACCTTGCCCCTGGGGAAAGAAGAGCGGTTGATTTTTGGGTAGAGATGCCAAAGGCGGGAAAACACGAGCTTATGGTAGGTATTCCAAACCAATTGAGGAAAGTGGTCCTTGAAGTGGCACAATGAAAAAGGTCATAGCTGGGGCGATAGGCAATTGCATTCACATCGCTGGCGTGGTGAATTTCCTCCGCTTAGCGGAGAACCTTGGATATGAAACCTTCTTCCTTGGTCCCGCCGTTCCAGTTGATGAGTTCATAAAAGCCATTGAGGAGTTAGAGCCTGACATCGTAGGCGTTAGTTATCGCCTTACGCCTGAAGTGGCGGAAAGTCTCTTATCAGAATTTAAAAAACTCCTTGAGGGAAGAAAATTATTGAAAGGGAGGATATTTCTCTTTGGTGGAACACCTCCTGTATGTGAAGTGGCGAGCAAAACGGGGATTTTCACAGCTGTTTTCACTGGCTTTGAACCTCAAGAGGAAGTTGCGGCGATTTTAAAAGGAGAAAGAAGGGAGGAAAAAGAAGAGGATTTCGGGAACACATTATTGGAGAGAATGAGAAAGAAGCACCCTTATCCCCTCCTGCGTCATCATCTTGGATTGCCATCCCTTGAGGGAACAATAGCTGCCGCTCGCAGAATAGCCTTAGCGAAGGTCTTGGATGTCATCTCCATCGCTCCTGACCAGAATGCCCAGGAGCATTTCTTCCGACCAGAGGAGATGAATCCAGCCCTTGATGGAGCGGGTGGCGTGCCAATCCGTTCTCCTGAACACTTATCCGCTATCTACAACGCAACCCGCTGTGGTAATTTCCCCCTCCTCCGCATCTACTCGGGAACGAGGGACCTCATTAAATGGGCAGAGATGGCGCAGAATACGATTAAAAACGCCTGGGCGGCTATCCCTCTTTTCTGGTATAGCCTTTTGGATGGACGCTCTAAAAGACCCTTGCTCCAAGCAATCAGGGAAAATCAAGAAGCGATTAAATGGCACGCCGAGAGGGGCATCCCGGTTGAGATAAACGACCCTCATCAGTGGGGATTGAGAGATGCTCACGATGCTATTGAAGTAGCGGATGCCTTTCTCTGCGCCTATAACGCTAAGCGCTTAGGGGTTACCCATTATGTAGCCCAATATATGTTGAATACCCCTCCCCATATCTTCGGCTCAATGGATTTAGCAAAAACATTGGCGAAAATAGAACTTGTTGAATCCCTCCAAGACGAGAATTTCACCGCCTTCCGTCAGGTTAGAACCGGGCTTTTGTCCCTCTCCCCTGACCTCCATATTGCTAAGGGTCAATTAGCTTCCTCCATCACGCTCTCTCTTTCTTTGAGACCACATATAGTTCATATCGTCGGCTATTGCGAGGGAGACCACGCAGCGGGGGCGGAGGAGATTATAGAATCCTGTAAGATTGCGAGGGGTGTTATCAATAACTATTTGTTCGGGCTTCCCGATATGACAAAGGACCCCCTTGTTGAGGAGAGGAAAAGGCTATTGATACAGGAAGCGAGGCTGATAATAGAGTTCATAAAACTCTTAGGCGAAGGTAAGGAAGACGCCTTGATTGACCCCGAGGTGCTGAATATGGCAGTTAAGACGGGAATCCTTGATGCTCCCCATCTTATGGGTAATCCCGAGGCAGCGGGGATAGTTAAAACAAGGGTTATAGGTGGCGCCGTTTTCGCAATCAATCCGAAAACGAAAGAACCTATCACGGAAAGGGAAAGGTTGCTACTTCTAATTGAAGAAGGTAGGTTGCCCGCAAAGGTCAAGGAAAAAGGGAAGGAATTGCTTCTATCCTTCCCCCTTGAGAAGGTCATTCCACCTTTGGAGAGGGAGGGAAAGAAGCTATGAAAAAGGGTTCCTATAAAATTCCATTTTTAATCCTTTTTCTCACTTGTTCTCTTAGTATAACACAGCAAAAAGTTGGCAAATGGGATTTGTTTGAGCTTTCCATCAAGGGAGAGAAGTTAAACGGCAATCCCTTCCAAGATGTTTCCTTGATAGGGGAATTCATCCATAGCAAAAGCAAGAAAACATATAGAATTTACGGGTTCTATGATGGTGGGATGATATGGAGGATTCGCTTTATGCCTGATGTGGAGGGAGAATGGAGATACAAAATTTATTTCTCCCATTCCCATGATAAGAAAATAGAGGGGATATTTACCTG
>JBMFMH010000028.1:0-17944 GCA_049970775.1 bacterium
TTTCCTGATTACAGCGGCAATGATTGTTGCGTTTGAACCGATTATTGAGGCAATTGTGATTAGAGTATTTATAGAGATGGATTTGCATCAGTCACCGTCTTGCCCTCTCCATCCCGAACCACCTGTCAATCCTTATTCCCCGGAGCGTCCCGAAACACCTTCTTTCCCTTTTCCTCAACCATATGAGCCAATACGCCCGCCACGAGTTTACCCACGCCCACAACCTCGAATTCCCCTGGAAGGTGGCGGCTGGGGTATGAACATCCACTTCCATTTTCCGTTTGCTTAAAATTATGGAAGACCTCGTATTTTATTTCATCTTGGGCATAGCAGTTATATCAATGTCCATTTTTCTAATCCTTAGAGAAGAAGGCGAAAGACGAAAAAAACATATAATGAGCCTTTTGATGTTTTGTTTGGGAGTAGTGTTTAGCGTTCTTGGATATGTAGTGAGGCTTGGACCTCTATCGGGAATAAAATTCTGGATATTCCTTGCAGTAGGAATAACTGCCCTTGTATTCTATAGCATAGCATTGTATTTAACCTTAAAATTATGGTTAAAATGAAAATACTCCTTATTTCGTTTTCGATTTTACCCCAGATTTTCTTCTCCGCTTGTGCAATGCAGGAGGCGGAGATGAAAGCGAAGAAATTGTATGAAGTAGGCTTACACTTTTTTAAGCAAGGGCGTTTTAGCGAAGCGGAGGTTTATTTCGGCAAAGCAATAAAAGAGTTCCCAAGAGCGAGTATGCCTTACTCCAAGCTCGGCTTATGTAGGATAATAAAGGGTGATAAGGAAGGTTTAAAGTGGATAGAAAAAGGTAAAAATCTTTCTCCTGGTAACCCTTATCACCATCTTGTGGAAGGGATTGCTTTCTATATGTTGGGTGATTACAATAAGGCGCTACCCGCGCTTCTCCAAGCATACTCACTAACAAAAGGGGGTTTGGAAGGCAAACCTCCTAATAAACAATCGAATTTTGACTACATTCTCTATTACCTCTCGCTCACCTATTTCAATCTAAACGATTATGATAGAAGCAAGTTTTATGCCCTTCAATTGGTGAACCTGCCATCAGCACAAAAGGAATTGAAGGGTGTTGCTTTTAGCATTTTAGGGCGAATTTACCTCATATATGACCAACCAAAGGATGCTTATAAGTATTTGAAACTTGGACGAAAATTTGCTCCTGATGACCCATATACCTATGCTCTCCTGGGTCTATTTTACCTTTCCCCCCAAAAACACAGAGGTCCCTTCTCTTCTCTGATTAATTATGTCAGAGCATTGAAAATGTTCGAATTTGCACATAAACTCATAGAAAATAAGGTGACAAGAGAAACAAACACTTTGTTCTCATACAGTATGCCCCAAAATATAATTACGCAAGATTTGATATATATGGATTACTGGTTGTTGCAACAAATAGTAATGATTTTAAAGTTTTTATATATTTATTCGGTTACCTCCCTTGGCTTTCTCTGTTTCCTGTTCCTGCTTTTGTTTGTTAGTGTTTTTAGGAGGCTAAGAAAATTAAAGCTCACAAAAAATTTACAATGATAGGAAGATGAATAAACCCAGCTTTGGTTTGGTGAGGGGTAGTCCGATTTCGGAGTGATAATCATAATCTACCTTGCCACTAAATTAAAGATATCCTTTTAGGATATCCCTTTTCCTTCCCCAGTAGCGAATATATCCTTCACTTTCACAATCCGCTTGCCATTCTAATCTTTATTTTCTATACTTCAAATAAATTCACCATCAAGAACCCTATAAAACGAAAGGAGGAGTCTTTATGAGCGGTATCGCTGATGTTAAAGCAAGAGAAGTCTTGGATTCCCGAGGAAATCCCACAGTGGAAGTCACCGTCTTCCTTGAGGATGGTGCTATGGGAAGGGCTATCGTTCCCTCCGGAGCTTCCACAGGTCTTCACGAAGCCTTAGAGCTGAGGGATGGCGAACAGGATAGATATGGTGGGAAGGGCGTTTTGAAAGCTGTTGAAAATGTCAACGAAGTCATTGCCGAGGCAATCATCGGTATGGATGCTTTAGACCAAGTCGAGATAGATATGACCCTTCTGGAGTTGGATGGAACAGAAAACAAAAGCCATTTAGGGGCTAATGCTATTTTGGGTGTATCCTTAGCGGTTGCCCACGCCGCCGCAAATAGCCTGGATTTGCCCCTCTATAGATACATAGGAGGGCTGACCGCAAGGGAATTGCCTGTTCCTTTGATGAATGTGATTAACGGTGGAGTGCACGCCGATAACAAGCTGGATATGCAGGAATTTATGATAGTCCCCGCTGGAGCTGATTCCTATCGTGAGGCGTTGAGAATAGGGGTGGAGGTCTATCAATCCCTGAAGAAGCTTCTCCGCTCCAAGGGCTTGTCCACGGGAGTTGGCGACGAAGGGGGATTTGCTCCCGATATCTCCACCCCTGAGGAGGCGCTCGGTCTGCTTGTAGAAGCGATAGAAAAGGCGGGTTATGAGCCTGGAAAGGCAGTTTTCCTCGCAATGGACCCCGCCGCCTCGGAGCTATGGGAGGATGGGAAATATGTTTTGAAGGGAATGGGAAAGGAGTTAACATCGGAGGGAATGATTGAGCTTTACGAGAAATTGGTGGAGAAATTCCCCATCGTTTCAATAGAGGATGGGCTTGCCCAAGATGATTGGGAGGGCTGGAAGCTTCTCACCCAACGATTGGGAGATAAAATCCAATTGGTAGGGGATGATATATTCGTTACGAATATCAAGCGATTGGAAAGAGGCATAGAGGAAGGGGTAGCGAATTCAATACTCATTAAAGTTAATCAGATTGGCACTTTAACGGAGACCCTTCAATGCATAGAGAAGGCTAGAAAGGCGGGTTACACAACGGTTATATCCCATAGAAGCGGTGAAACCGAGGATACCACAATCGCTGACCTAGCTGTTGCCGTTAACTCCGGGCAGATAAAAACTGGTGCACCTGCAAGAACGGAAAGAGTGGCTAAATACAATCAGCTTTTAAGGATAGAGGAGGAATTGGGGCGGGCGGCGATTTTCCCCGGCAAAAGGGCGTTTGTTAGATGAGGAAGACCAAGATAGTAGTTACCATAGGACCGGTAAGCGAGAAGCCCGAGATACTCAGGCAATTGATACTCGCTGGGATGGATGTGGCACGCCTCAACTTTGCTCACGGCACCTATGAGGAACACAAAGAAAGGATAAAGAATATAAGAAGTTTAGCCAAAGAACTAGGAAGGGTCGTGGCTATTCTCCAGGACCTACCGGGACCGAAATTGCGCATCGGTGAGCTTTCCAAGGAAGAAGGGTTGACCTTGGAAGAAGGGGAAATTGTCAACCTCGTTTTAGACGAGAAGGCAGATAAGGATATCCCTATACCTATCCCTGCTATATTCGGGGCTTTGAAAGAGGGGGACAAAATCCTCTTAGCGGATGGGAATATCCAGCTTGAAGTGGAAAAGCCCGGTAGGGAACGAGTTGTATGTAGGGTGATAGTGGGAGGGGTTCTTCTCTCCCATCAAGGCATCACTCTGCCCGGCGTTAGCCTACCAATATCCTCAATTACGGAAGAAGATGTCAGGCATCTCAACTTCGGCATAGATATGGAGGTGGATTGGGTAGCGCTCTCTTTCGTTAAATCGGCTAAGGATATCAGGAGATTGAGGCAGTTAATGCTTCGGCGCGGAAAACACATACCGATTATCGCAAAGATGGAGAAGCAGGAAGCAGTGGAGAATATGGAGGAGATATGTCGGGAAGCAGATGGGATTATGGTTGCCAGGGGAGATTTGGGATTGGAGATACCGTTGGAAGATGTCCCCACCCAACAGAAAAACATCATTCGGTTGGCGAACAAATTGGGGAAACCCTGCATTGTGGCAACTCAAATGCTGGAATCAATGGTGCATAATCCCCGTCCTACGAGGGCTGAGGTGGCGGATGTCGCTAACGCAATCCTTGATGGTGCAGATGCGGTTATGCTCTCTGAGGAAACAACCATAGGTAAATACCCCGTTGAGGCTGTTAGAATGATGCACCGCATAGCGGAAAGGACGGAAAAATTCATAGAGAAAAGAAACTTCTTCTCTTCTCGCCTTGCAGAGAAAGTGGAAAGCACAACCGATGCAATCGCGGTTAGCGCCTGCCAAATAGCAAGCAATCTTTCCGCAAAAGCGATTATCACCGTCACCTCTTCCGGTTACACCGCCAGAATGGTTTCCCGTTATAGACCATCCATCCCCATCATCGCTGTAACCCCTGAGGAAACAACCCTGCGTAGGCTCTCCCTTGTGTGGGGAGTGTATCCTTGTTATAGACCTTATTACGAGAGCACGGATGAAATGCTAACACAAAGCATTGAGGCAGCGAGGGAAATGGGACTGGTTAACGATGGGGATGTAGTTGTGCTCACTGGCGGTGTCCCGATAAAGGTGCCGGGAACGACGAATCTTCTGAAAGTCCACATTGTAGCGAGGACGCTGGCAACGGGAAAGGGCTTCGGGGAAGGAACTGTCACGGGAGTATTGAAATGGTTGAAGAAGGAGGGAGAGGTCCTAAAAGGATATATAGTAGCGGTTCAGAGAATAGAGGAGAAGTTCTTGCCTTACCTAAAGGAGGCAAAGGCAATTTTGACGAGGGAAGAAGGGGTTAATCCTTACCTCGTTTTAGCTAAGGCAAACATAGAGATACCTTTAATCACGGGAATAAATGTTGGTGAGGAGGTCTTGAAAGATGGGATGGTGTTAACTGTTGATTTTGATAAGGGATTGGTTCTAGAAGGGGAGACCCAGGTAGTGTGAGGAGAAAGAAGAGGGGTAATTTCCAAGTAATCTTTTGGGTGATTTTATTATGCGCCTTATGGTTTTTTATCTTCCATTCCCTTCCTTCTTTAATCAAATCAACGATTGTTTACATAAAGGAAACGAGGAGAGTAAGGGAAATTGGAAAGGAAATAGAAAGACTGACAAGGGAAAACAAAGACCTACGAAGACGCATTGAGGAGTTGAAAGCGGGGAAGGGATGGGAAGAGGAAGCAAGGAAGCAGGGTTGGGTGAAGCAAGGGGAGATATTGATAAAAGTGGAAGGGAAGCTACCGGAGAAAAAGGAGGAAAAACAAGGATTGCTCCAAAAGTTGCTTAAATCGTTTGAGAAGAAGTAAAAAGGTTGAAAAAAAGAGAAAAACTGTTAATATTATAAGAGGGCAGATGGTCACGAAACTAAATCCCACAAGCCTTTGGGGTAGTATCCTTTCGCTTCCCTCACTTTCCGAAACAATCTCCTCATTCCTAAAAGGGAAGGAAGGGGGCTGGCTTGGCATTGAGGAGATAGGTTCAATTTACACCGTCCTCGTGGCTGGATTACTGAGGGAAATGGAGAAAGCGGTGATAATCACCCCTAATTTCCTTTACGGAAGAAAGCTCTACGAGGACCTCGGTGATTTAGGATTGGATGTCCATTTCCTACCTCCCCAGCACGAGGAATTCCTGGACGAGGAGCTTCTTCACTGGCAGATAAACTCCCTTGAGCAATTAAAAAAAGGGAAAGGCAAGCTCGTAATCCCTCTTCAAAGCCTCGGGCAAACGGTGAGGGAAAGGGAAACAATTGAAATTGAGGAAGGGAGGGATTTCCCTTTTGAGGAGCTGTTGAAGAAATTGGTGGAATTCGGCTATGAAAGGGTGGATATCGTGGAAGGTCCGGGGGAATTTGCTGTTAGAGGCGGGATAATTGATATTTTTCCTCCCCATATCTCTCAGCCCCTGCGATTGGTCTTCCTCGGCGATACGATAGAAGAAATACGCCGCTTTGAGGTCTCCACTCAACGCTCGTTTGAAAAAACCAAAAGGGAGGAGATTTTCTCGTTAGTGAATGAAGGCAAGGGAAGAAAAATTGAGGAGATGGTGGAGAGATATCCCAAGATAGTTTTGGGAATAGCTCCAACTGACTTAAACTTGCCCAACAAGGAAAGCGACCTTTTCATCTATCCTCGTTCACCGCTCATCAATCTTGAGGTTTTACCTCCCTCCCATTATCGTGGGCAATTTAACCTTCTCTTAGAAAATTTCAAAACTAGGGAATCTCTCGGCTGGACGCAAATAATATGCACGAGGAAGGGGTATGGAATAGCAAACCTTTTAAGAGAAGCGGGGATAAGGCTAAAGGAGTTGAAAAGCTATGATGATTCCCTGCTCATCGGAGGCGCCAATTTTCTTGCCTTCTCCCTGCGTGGTGGGTTCATCATTCCTGAAGGTAAGTTTTCCCTCATTACGGATGAGGAAATAATAGGAATAACGAAGGCTTGGCGACCCAAAGCTATATTTCCCGCCCGTGAGGTGGCAAGGATATCGGAGATAACCGATATGAAAATCGGGGACTTAATCGTTCATCCCCGGCACGGAATCGGCGCCTTCAGAGGGATTGTCCCGTTAGAGATTGAGGGGGTTAAGAAAGATTATGTAGCCCTTGAATATGCTGGTGGGGCGAGGTTGTATATACCAGTAGAGGATGTTAAGCTTCTTCAGCGGTATATAGGGGAGGCAAATCCACCTCTAAGCAGGCTTGGGAGCGGAGAATGGGAAAGGATAAAGAGGAAGGCAAAGGAATCGGCTAAGAAGGTGGCTAAAGAGCTTATTGAGTTATACGCAAGAAGGGAAATTGAGAGGGGGATAGCCTTTTCACCGGACACGCCTTGGCAAGCGGAGCTTGAAGCTTACTTCCCTTATGAGGAAACGGAAGACCAGAAGAGGGCAATTGAAGAAGTGAAAAGGGATATGGAATCGCCCAAGCCTATGGATAGATTGGTATGCGGTGATGTGGGGTTCGGAAAAACAGAGGTGGCTTTAAGAGCTGCCTTCAAAGCGGTTATGGATGGCTATCAGGTAGCGGTGCTTGTTCCCACAACAGTTCTTGCCCAACAACATTACGCCGTTTTCAAGGAAAGACTTCAGCCTTTTCCCATAAGGGTGGAAGTATTAAATAGATTTATTTCAAGAACTACCCAGAAAGCTATCCTGGAGGAGCTGGAAAAAGGGAGCGTGGATATAATCATAGGAACCCACAGGCTTTTATCTAAAGATGTTAAGTTCAAAAACTTAGGCTTATTGATAATAGATGAAGAGCAAAGGTTCGGTGTCCTGCAAAAAGAGGCATTAAAGAAAGTGAAAACTAAGATAGATGTCCTCACTCTAACTGCCACCCCCATCCCACGCACTCTGAATATGGCATTGAGCAATATCAGAGATATAAGCATAATAAGCGAACCTCCTGAGGGAAGATTGCCTATTAAAACAATCGTTACTAAGAAGGATGACAAGGTGATTGTAGAGGCGATAAACAGGGAGTTAGCAAGGGGAGGTCAATGTTTCTATGTTCATAATAGAATAGAAGATATTTATGAAGAAGCGAGGAAGATTAAGGGACTTTGCCCAAACGCTACCGTTAAAGTGGCTCACGGCGCATTGCCTGAAAGGGAATTGGAGAAGACTATGATGGAGTTTTACGAGGGAAAGATAGATGTGCTCGTTGCTACAACAATTGTAGAGAACGGTTTGGATGTTCCAAATGCAAACACAATCATCATCAACGAGGCACCATCTTTCGGGCTGGGTCAATTGTATCAGTTAAGGGGTAGGGTAGGGCGGTCCTACAGGCAAGCCTATGCCTACCTCCTCTACGACCCTAAGCAGGTTAAAACAAGGGAGGCAAAGGAAAGATTGCAAGCTATTCAAGAGTTTTCCCAGTTGGGCTCCGGCTTGCGTTTGGCGATAAGGGACCTGGAGATAAGAGGAGCAGGAAACATCCTCGGACCTCAACAGCACGGTCATATCCAAGCGGTTGGATTTGATATGTATCTCTCGCTACTTCAAGAGGCGATAGCAGAGTTAAGGGGAAAGAGCTGGGAGGAAAAAGAAGTGTTCATCCCTCCAATAGACATTCCTGTTTCCGCTTATATTCCAGAGGAATATATTCATAGCGCCTCAATAAGACTTGATTTCTATAAGAGGCTGGCAAGCTGTAGGTCTGAGGAAGAGGTAAGGAGCTTAGAAGAGGAGATGAGGGACAGATTCGGCAAGTTGCCGGAGCAAACAAGGAATTTATTTGAAGTCCTTTATCTTCGCTTTCTGGCTAAGAAGGCAAACCTTCTCTCTTTGAAATGGAGGGGAGGAAAATTATATATTCAACCAGCAAGGGAGATGGACCGTTCAAAGCTGAGAAAGATAGGCGGTGGTAGATGGGCTGATGGAAAGATAATCTTGGATGTTAAAGGGTTGAGCGGAAAGAATCTCCTTTTGCACCTTCATCAGCTGCTTCTAAAATTAATTTAGGCAGGAGGTAGAAAATGGAGTTCAAGTTTGGAACCGACGGCTGGAGAGCTATTATAGCAGATGAATTCACTTTCGCTAATGTGCGCATCGTCGCCGAGGCAATCTCCCTCTTTATGAAAGAGAGAGGGACAGCTGAGAGAGGAGCGATAGTGGGCTATGATGCCCGCTTCCTCTCTCCCGAGTTCGCCCAGGAAGTTGCCGATGTCCTCTCCTCAAGTGGTATTGATGTCTACCTTCCCTTGAGGGATGTCCCCACTCCATTTATTTCCTTCTCCATCGGCGAGTTGAGAGCAGGCGGAGCGGTTATGATTACAGCCAGCCATAACCCACCCATATACTCAGGCATTAAATTCATTCCAGAATATATCCACCCTGCCCTTCCCGATGTTACGGAAAGAATTGAGGAACTCATAAGGTTTGTCATAAGCGGAAGAGGAAAAACAACAAGCAATGTCAAGGGCAAGGTCCAGCATTTTGACCCCTTCCCAGCATATAGAAAACACTTAGAAAAAGTGATAGACTTTAATCTTCTCAAAGAAAATCCTCTTTACGCTATATATGACCCCCTTTATGCAAGTGGTAGAGGCTTCCTGGATTCAATATTAAGAGAGCTGGGCTGGAAAGTGGAAGCGCTTCATAATGTGAGAAATCCCCTTTTTGGGGAGATGGTGCCGGACCCCTCTGAGGGGAACCTCGTTGAGTTGAGGGAGATGTTGAAAAAGGAAGGAGATATTGGGCTTTCCACTGATGGAGATGCTGATAGATTCGGAATAGTTGATAAGGGTGGTTCCTTCTTAACCCCTAACGAGGTCATTACGATAGCTCTCAAATATTTGGTGGAGGAAAGGAAGCAAACAGGTGCGGTGATAAGGAGCGTCGCTACAACGCATATGCTTGACGCTTTAGCGAATATCTACGGTCTCCCTTTAATTGAGGTTCCCGTGGGTTTCAAATTCGTAGGAAAGGCGATGAAGGATGAAAACGGTCTTTTGGGAGGAGAGGAATCAGGTGGGATGACGATAAAGGGGCATATACCGGAGAAGGACGGGATTTTAGCTTGCCTTTTAGCTTGTGAGCTACGGGCGAAGTGGGGAAAACCCTTGCTTGAGATTTTAAACGAAGTATACGAGAAAATCGGAAAGTTTTTCTTCCAACGCATAGACATACCAGTTGAGGAAGAAAGGAAAAAGGAAATGCTTTCCGCTTTAAAGGAGGTAGGTTCTGAATTTGCAGGAATGAAAATAAAGGAGGTCAGCGATATGGATGGAGTGAAGCTGAGATTTGAGGATGGCTCTTGGCTCCTACTGCGCCCTTCGGGAACCGAGGCGATAATCAGATGCTATATGGAATCCCAATCTCCCGAGAGGTTGTCCCTATTAAAAGATGAAATAGAGAAGCTGATATGAGGAAACTGATAATCGCAACAAATAATGAGGGGAAGTTTAGGGAGATGAGTCAAATCCTCGCTGGGCTTCCCTTTGAGATTATCCCTTTGCCTGCTCCCCTTGAAACGGTTGAGGAAGAAACCAGCTATTGGGATAATGCTTCTCGCAAAGCTTTAGAGGCGGTATCACGCTGGGGAGAGATTGCCTTAGCGGATGATTCGGGATTGGAAATAGAAAGTTTAGGTGGATTCCCTGGCGTAAAGTCTAAGCGAATTGCAGATAGCGATGGGGAAAGGATTAGGATTATCTTGAATATGTTAAAGGATAAAGAGTGGGAAAAGAGAAAAGCCCTCTTCCGCTGCGTTATCGCAATCGCGACACCGCAGGGGAAATTAGAGAAAGCCGAGGGAATGGTAAACGGATATATCATAGATGAGCCAAGAGGGAAAGGAGGCTTCGGCTATGACCCTATATTTTTCCTTCCCGAGCTCGGGAAAACGATGGCGGAGCTAAGCTTGGAGGAGAAGAACGAGGTTAGCCATAGGGGTAAGGCAATGAGGAAGGCGAGGGAGATTTTGCTAAGAATTTGTGGGGGATTAACATACATAGAAAATAGACGAAATGTTTGATATTGTGATATAATAATAAGTGAAAACCCACAGCTCCCAGATTCACTTCAACTTAAGAAAAATTAAACACATTTCAAAGAGGAAGGAAGGAGATTTAAAATCGCTGAGAGAGGCTATTCAAAATCACCACAAGGACAGATAGTTCTGGTTTTGGATTTTGGTGCCCAGTATAGCCAGCTAATCGCGCGGAGGGTAAGGGAGTGTCGTGTTTATTCGGAAATCGTTCCTCCAACCATATCCGCCGAAGAAATAAAGAAAATCCAGCCGAAAGCCCTTATCCTCTCCGGCGGTCCTAACAGCGTCTTTGAAGAGGGAAGTCTGAAATGCGACCCTGAGATATTCAATCTCGGCATCCCTATACTGGGAATTTGCTACGGTCATCAGCTGATAAGTTATATGCTCAACGGCGAAGTCAGAAGAGGGGAAAAGGCGGAGTATGGTAAGACGGAGTTATTCGTTATTGATGATTCCGATATCTTCTCCGGATTGAACCCCGACTTGATTGCTTGGATGAGCCATTCCGATATAGTTGTTAAGCCACCTCCTGGCTTTAAAGTCACCGCCTATACTCGTTCAACACCAGTGGCTGCTATGTCCTGTCCGGAGAAGAAGATATTCGGTGTGCAATTTCATCCCGAGGTTGTCCACACTCCTTGGGGGATAGAGGTAATCCGTAACTTTCTTTACAAGCAGGCAGGCTGCCTTCCTCTCTGGACGACGGAATCCTACACAAAAAACGCCATAGAATACATTAGAGAAATGGTAAAGGATGGAGGGAAGGTCATCTGCGCTCTCAGCGGAGGGGTTGACTCCGCTGTGACAGCAGTTCTCGTTCATAAGGTCGTTGGCAACGACTTATACTGCATATTCGTGAATCACGGTCTACTACGGAAAGGCGAGGTTGAGGATGTCCTACGGACCTTTAAGGAAAATTTTCAAATGAATCTTATATATGTTGATGGGGAAAAGAGATTCTTCGCAAGATTAAAGGGGGTTACCGACCCAGAGGAAAAAAGAAGAATAATCGGTGAGGAGTTTGTGAAGATTTTTGAAGAAGAGGCTAGCAAGTTAGAGGATGTCCGCTATCTTGCCCAGGGCACCTTATACCCAGATGTGATAGAGAGCGGAACGGAGAGAGCGGCGAGAATAAAAACCCACCACAATGTAGGTGGTTTACCAATGAGAATGAAGCTGAAGCTCATAGAACCTCTGCGCTATCTGTTTAAGGACGAGGTGCGCCAAATCGGTGAAGAGTTGGGATTGAGCTCGGAAATCGTCTGGCGGCATCCCTTCCCAGGTCCGGGATTAGCGATTAGAATTATTGGTGAGGTTACGCCTCAGAAAGCGGAGATATTAAGGGAAGCGGATGCGATTGTTATTGAGGAGATTAAGAAAGCGGGTTTATACCGAAGCGTGTGGCAATCCTTTGCGGTGCTACTTCCCGTGCGGACAGTCGGTGTGATGGGAGATAGGAGAACTTATGATTGGACGGTAGCAGTGAGAGTGGTATCAAGCGAGGACGCAATGACGGCGGATTGGGTGAGGTTGCCCTACGAGGTCTTAGAGAACATCTCCAACCGCATTACAAGGGAAGTGGAAGGGATTAATAGGGTCGTTTATGATATATCCTCTAAACCGCCAGCTACAATAGAATGGGAGTGATGCAAGATGATGACAAGATTGGAAAGCGATATCCAAGAGGTTCTCCTCACGGAGAAGGAGATAGCGGAAAAGGTTAAGGAGTTGGGAGAAAAGATAAGCGAGGATTACCAGGATAGGGAGTTGGTTTTGGTGGGTGTATTAAGGGGAGCCTTTGTTTTCCTCAGCGACCTTATAAGACATATAAGGGTGCCCGTCTGCGTTGATTTCGTTGCCATATCCAGCTATGGAGGCTATACGGAAACCTCTGGTGTTGTTAAAATAATAAAGGACTTAGACGAAAGCATAGAAGGAAGGCATATATTGATTGTAGAGGATATAGTTGACACGGGCTTGACTTTGGATTATCTTTTAAGGATAATAAGGGCAAGGAAACCCGCGAGCGTTAAGGTTTGCGCCCTATTGGATAAACCCGCTAAAAGGCAGGTGGAAGTGGATATCCATTACAAGGGCTTTGAAATTCCGGATAAATTCGTTGTAGGATACGGTTTGGATTTCAATCAAAAATATAGAAATCTTCCCTTCGTAGGGGTATTGAAACCCGATGTTTATGCCGGGAAATAAAGGAGGTATGATGAAATGGAGCTAGATATTGCTCAATTGGACTCAATGAACGATGAGACGCTTTTAAGCATCGCTAATGAGTTAGGCATTAGCGATGCACAGAGCTTAAATAGGGAGGAACTCATAAAGCAGATAATTCAACATTATGCTTGGAAGTCAGGATTAAGATATATTGAAGGTGTTTTAGAGATTTTACCCGAGGGCTATGGTCTGATAAGGGTTAATAGCTTTCGCCCTTCAAACGAGGATGTTTATGTTTCCGCTTCCCAGATAAAGAAGCTTGGTCTCAAGATGGGGGATGTTATAACGGGATTTGCCCGTGCCCCCAAGGAGACGGAGCGCTATTACGGTCTTTTAAGGGTAGAAACGATAAACGGATTAAAGCTTACATCTTTGAGAAGAAGGGTTGATTTTGACGAGCTCGTCCCAGTGTATCCTTATGAGAGACTACGCCTTGAAACAACTCCTGATAACATCTCCGCGCGTGTTATAGATATCATCGCACCGATAGGGAAGGGGCAGAGGGGACTGATTGTTGCTCCACCTAAGGCAGGGAAAACAACCCTCCTTAAGACAATAGCCAATAGCATAACCGCAAATCATCCGGAGGTTTACTTAATCGTTCTCCTTATAGATGAACGACCCGAGGAGGTAACGGATATAAAGAGGTCTGTAAGAGGAGAAGTCATTTCCTCCACTTTTGATGAACTGCCAGAGAATCATATGCGAGTAGCTGATTTAACTTTGGAGAAAGCAAAACGATTGGTGGAAGCTGGACGAGATGTCGTCATTCTTCTTGATAGTCTCACCCGCCTATCCCGTGCCTCCAACCTTACCTGCACCCCCTCAGGCAGAACGCTCTCCGGTGGACTTGACCCTGCCGCTCTTTACAAGCCAAAGCATTTCTTCGGGGCAGCGAGAAAAATAGAGAATGGAGGGAGCCTCACCATTATCGCGACCACTTTGATAGAAACTGGCAGCAGGATGGACGAGGTCATATTTGAGGAATTTAAGGGAACAGGCAATATGGAGCTTGTGCTTGATAGGGGTCTAGCGGAGAGGCGGATATTTCCCGCTATAGATATAAAGCGTAGTGGCACACGCCACGAGGAACTCCTCTATACCGAGAAGGAACTCAAAAGCGTATGGATACTGAGGAGAGCCTATGCTTCTTTGGAGACGGCGGAGGCAACGGAGGAATTGATAAAATGGCTAAAACGCACCAAATCCAACGACGAGTTCTTTTCCACTGTGGTGGAAAGATTGAGGAGCACTCTTTCCCCGGAAGAGCTTGTTATGATTGAAGAAGGGCCATTTGAGCAAGATTGAAAAGGAGGCGAAATAAAATTGCCTTATTTTGATGAACCCGAAGAGCCTTTCGAGGGATTCACTGAAGGCGATAAGGAGGTCCCGGTAAGGGTAATAGGTGTCTTTGAGGACAGAGAAGGGAAAAATTTCGTCGTTCTCAGGGACGACATCGGGCGTGACCTCCCCATCTGGATTGGTCCCTTTGAAGCTTTGGCAATAGCCCTTGCCTTGTATCCAGAACAAGGACTCGTTCCCCGCCCTTTAACTCACGACCTATTGAAGAACATCATTGATAAATTGGAAGTCCAAGTGGACAAGATAGTAATAGACGATTTGTTCCACGATACATATTACGCAAAGATATATCTTATTGTTGATGAGAAAATCGTCTTCGTTGATTCCCGTCCAAGCGATGCCATCGCCCTTGCTCTTAGAGCTAAGGCACCAATTTATGTCCTTGAAAGGGTCTTCCTTGAGGCAACGAAAGGAGAATATCAGTAGGAAGCTTAATTCCCCCAAAAGGAGGGAGAAGTATGAGCGCGGATGTCTTCTTCGCTGACGCCCGTTCCACCTCCCATGAGGAAAGTTTACTAAATAAGTTAAGGCGTCTCATTGAAATATGCGATTTCTCCCGCTTCCTTTCCCCAAACGACCTTGTTGGTGTTAAACTCCATTTCGGGGAGAGGGGACATACCCGTTTTCTGCGTCCGATATTCGTGCGCCCCATTGTTGAGGCGATAAAATCATTAGGGGCAAAACCATTTCTTACCGATAGCAATACTTTGTATAGGGGAGCTAGGGCAAATAGTGTTGACCACATAGAAACAGCTATTCTCAACGGGTTTGATTACGCTGTTGTGGGCGCTCCGATAATAATTGCGGACGGCTTACGAGGTAAGAATTTCGTAGTCAAGAGGGTTAATCTTCCTCGCTTCAAGCAGGTGAAGATAGCTGGTGAGATTTATTATGCTGATGCATTGGTCGTTGTCTCTCATTTCAAGGGACATATCCAATTCGGGTTCGGTGGAGCGCTGAAGAATGTTGCAATGGGTTGTGCCAGCCGTGGTGGTAAACAAGCGATTCATTCCCAGTTATCTCCCCAGGTAAATGTTGAGAAATGCATTGGCTGTGGAATTTGTGCTAAATGGTGCCCAGTGAAAGCGATAAAGATAAAAAAAGGGAAAGCAGTCATAGATTTAAATAAATGCATAGGATGTGGCGAGTGCACCGTTTCATGTCCCCAAGGAGCTATTGCTATTCGCTGGGGAGATGAAACGATAGCGGAGCAGGAGCGACTCGCCGAATACGCCTATGCAATCCTTGAGGATAAGAAAGGGAAGGTTTGTTTCTTCAATTTCCTTATGGATATAACCCCTCTTTGCGATTGCGTTGGCTGGGCTGACCTTCCCGTAGTCCCCGATATAGGAATCCTTGCCTCCTATGACCCGGTAGCGATAGATAAAGCCTCTGTTGACTTGGTCAATCAGGAAATAGGTCTTGAGAATTCCGCGCTTGGCAGGAGATTGGAGAAAGGAGAGGATAAGTTCCGTGCCCTTTTCCCCCAGGTTGATTGGACATTACAATTGAAACACGCCGAGGAACTGGGCTTAGGAACGACGGATTATAATTTGATAAAAATTTAAATGTCCTTCAACGAATTCCTCCTCAAAGCTTCCGTAGTCCTCGTTTTATCTAAAGGCTTTGGGGAGCTGATGAATAGGTTGAAGATGCCAGCGGTGGTGGGTGAGCTCTCCACGGGAATTCTGCTTGGCTATAGTTTATTGAATTGGGTCGACCCAACCGATGAAACCTTCCATATCCTCGCTGAGATGGGTGCGGTTCTTCTCCTTTTTGAAATAGGATTAGCAATGGATGTTGATGAACTGAAAAAAGCAGGTATCGCCTCAATATGGGTTGGAACAGTCGGGGTCCTACTACCCTTCTTTCTTGGCTGGCTTATTTCCCTCGCTTTTGGTTATCGTTCCTTAGAAGCATTGTTCATCGGCGGCACGCTCACCGCCACAAGTGTTGGAATAACCGCAAGGGTGTTGCAGGAAAGGGGCTGGCTGAGAAGCAAAGAAGCTAATATTATTTTGGGAGCAGCTGTCTTAGATGATGTATTAGCGCTTATGGTCTTGTCTATCCTCACGAGCATAGAACAGGGAAATATATCCTCAAGTTTGCTTCTTCGTTCATTCGTAATTGCTTTGCTCTTCTTTGGCTTTGCCTTAGGAATAGGCCCACGGATAACACCCCATCTTATGTGGATTTTAGTGAATTTGCGAACGCGGGGAGCGCTCTATGCCGGGGTCATAGCCTTCCTCCTCCTTCTTTCTCTCCTCTCCCAAATCGCAGGCTTAGCCCCAATCGTGGGTGCCTTCACCTGTGGGCTCCTTCTCTCCCGCAGTGAGCAAAGACTTCATATTGAGAGGGGAATCACTCCCCTTGCGGATTTCCTTACTCCATTTTTCTTCGTCATTATGGGTGCAAAAATGAAGCTCGGTGCTTTTTCCATCTCCTCCCTATTGTTTATTTTAGTTATTTTTACCATTGCTTTTTTAGGCAAGATAATCGCTGGTTTATCAACCCCTGGCAAAAGGCTAAAAAAGTGGATTATAGGCGTGGGAATGGTGCCAAGAGGAGAAGTTGGTTTAGTTTTAGCTTCTTACTCCCTATCCCATAGGATTCTTTCCTATTGTGATTACTCCTTGTTAGTTCTCGTTATAATGCTAACCACGATTATAGCGCCTTTGATTTTACATCTCTCACTTAGTGAGCGTTCCGCTAACTAACTTCTTCCCAAATTGCATTAAAATTTCCGCTGTTTTAGGACCCAATGACATAGAACTTTCATAGGAATATAGCTGGCTTCCAAAATCCTCCTTCGGCAGTATATATCCAATCTCATCGCAGGCTAACCCAACTATCATCTTGAACCTTGTCTTCAGCAAATCCTTTAATGCGAATCCGACTTTCGGTAAAGCTTCACCAGGATTAGTCAAAATCTGCAATTTGCCACCGATTTCAATGAAGTGCATCTCGCTTTCCACACTACCAGCCTTCATCTCCCTTTTAAGCACTCCCGTTTGGGAAGCGAGAATAAAGCGAGGATTTTCAACAGGCAACTGAAATTTAATTGCTTTGTGTAGTATCTCCTGCTTTTCTATCTTCTCCGCTTTGCTTCTCGCTTCCAAAACCCTTTCCCCTATCGCTTCACCCACCCTCTTCGCCTCAGAAAAGCTGTGTTCATTGACCCTCGGGGTAACCATCCCGCCAAGCGCTCCGTTCAAAAATACGGTTATCCCACCGATTTTGTCCTCGCATTTTTCTCGCAAATAATGAACATAATCCGAGGTTATCAAATGGTTATCACTCCATAGAACCTCAGGATGGCAAGCATAATTAACGAGAGTGGCTATCACTTTCCCCTGCATAGTTTCTACATAAAGGGTAGTAACAGATGGGTCAAATAGACTTTCCTCCCTCGCATTATAGGCAACCTCACTTTCCTTCGCCTCTCCAACCTTTAAGACCGCTGGTTGTGCCGAGCTGATAGCTTCATCTATTGCTTCCTCAATCCTGCTTTTGAGAAAGGCTATATAGTCCCTATCCACTCCCGATGTAAATTCATTCGGTCCCCATAATCCCAATGTGTCGGGTCCCGAGTGAAGGTGAGTGCAAGCAATTATGATATCTGTTTGCTTTAAATTGTGTTTCTGAGCTACATCTTTCCGGCAGTTCTCCACATCGCTATGGAAAAGCCCGATTAAATCAAGGGATGTTATTATCAACTTTGTTTTTCCATCGCTCAAATAGAGAACGCTGGCATATATGTCATCGTGCACTCCTTCGCTTTTTCTATTATTACCTAAGCCCGCAAGATAGACGCGGTAAGGAGGGGTTATCTTAACCCTGCTTGCTCCAGCAAGGAAACCAGCCTCCAAACAGAATATGTTCGCTATAATCAAAAAACAAAGGATTAAATTTTTCATCTTGATTCCTCGTTTCTCATTTTAAGTTTTTAGACGAGAATAATCAATACAAGATGTGACAAAAATATTGAAAAATTT
>JBMFMH010000029.1:0-8353 GCA_049970775.1 bacterium
TTTTTTCCCATACCAGCAACAAAGCCAAAATTTTAGTTTAACAAGCTATCACAAATCCATTATTATTTAAAAAGGTGATTTTGATGTTGAATGGAAAATTCCTAAAAAATATGAGCGAAATCCTCGCCATCCTTGTTCTCATTCCCACCCTCTCCTTTCCCGCTTCCCTCATCGATTCGCTCATCCAAAAGGGAGAAAGCTTGAAATTAAACGATTTTTTACGCTTCCTTGAGGCTAATCCTTCCTCCCTCCTCTTCAGCTGGCGGGAAAAAGATGGCGAATGGCATCACCTCCAATTTAAATTACAAGGAAAAACTCTACAGGCTGAGGACCACCTCTTCTCCCTCAAAATCACCCCCTCCATATTTAAAAATGGGCTATGCCTTTCCTGCCAGATTATCCCTAAGGAGAATCTCTATTCTCCCTACGAGCTTCTTTTATCCTCCCCTTTCCACCCCTCCAACTGGGAGCGCCAATTCTATCCTTGCCTCCCTTACCTCGTCCTACCTCCCTCTTCCCCTACCACCATCCGCTTCCTCGCCGAGGAGAACGATTGGACGGAACTCAAGGAGGGACCAGCGGTTTTCTTCTATCCCTTCGGCATCCTTGAGAACGATACCCACTTCCTCCTCTGGGGCTCCCTTGATATCGGTAAATTCGCCCTCCTTACCCCTAACCTCATCCCCAACCATATCCCCGCTCTATGCCTCCGTCCCAAAAGCTTAAAGAAAAACGAATCACTCCAATTGGAGCTCTTCATCAAAGCGTTTCCCAAAACCAAATTCCCTCGCTATCGGGATGTCCTCCGCTGGTTCATTGAGAATTGGAAGGATAGCGACCCATTAACAGGGGAGATTTTGAAAAACGCAAAGGGGATAATCGTCCTCAAGGAGAAACTGAAAAGAACGCTTCCCTACGGGAATCTTGTGGGCTTTCCCGGAGGCGAACAGGTATCGGATGGCAAGGGAAATTTGAACGACTGGGGGAAATACAAGCTGGAGGGTTGGCGAACGATGAAGATAGGTAGCCTTTGGTATTATGCTTGGCATCGTTGGGACGAGACCTATCCAACGGAAGGCGAATGGATAGGGGAAACCAATTACATAATTAGAGCAGATGTTTTGCGGAGCGATTTCAAAGCCCTCCTTTCCTCCGGTATCCATCCTTTCCTCTACTTCCGGCAATTCCTAACCCAGGAGGGAACCTATGAGGATAAGGAACCATATAAGGACTGGATAGCTGTGAACGAGAGGGGACAAGTCCCGCCCGCTTATGGATATCGCTTCACGCCTGAGAATGCAAAAAAGCTGGGAATCAACGAAGTGCATTGTCTCGCTGCCGATTTCGGAAACGATTCCTTCCGCCTCTGGTATTTGGAGAACCTGAAGAAATGCATTGATTTCTATCAACCTGCTGGAATAGCCTTTGATATGGGATGGGCTTATGGAACCTGGCATATCTATTCTCGTTCCAATCCGAAAACAAGCAATCCTCATGCGGTTGTTAGGTTGCAGGCGGAAGTATGGAATTGGCTGAGGGAAAAACACCCCAATATGAGGATTATCAGCAACGAAGCCTTTGGAACTGTCTCTCAGCTCTTCGCTGATGGAATCCTGATAGAGGGAGGAGCGCCAGCCGGCAAGGAAGAGCTCGATTTTGAATCAGCAAAAGCTATTCCAACTCAGGTCATAAGCTATGAATATCCAGGAAATTATGGTGGCTTGGTTGTGGCTATTGATAAAAAGGATTATCCCTATTTAATCGTTAAATATAGGGCTAAGGGCATACAGGTAAGCGATGATTATGCGATTCATATAACGGAGGGCATTCCCGGCAGGGAAGCCACCGCAATCAGCCTGAAGGAGCTAATTGCGGATGATGAATGGCACACCACAGTTGTGGACTTGAGGAAAATAGAAAATGTTCAGTTGATCAAGGGAATGGCTATTCAAGTGCAAGCGAGGGAAGATTCCGCCTATTTGGAGATAGCTTATATCGCCTTCTCTTCTTCCCCTAATCTACTTCCCAAAGGGGAAATTCCTTTAAATCGCTTTCCCGCTTACATAGATGAGAGATACATCACATATTGGGAAGGTCGCCCCGATTGGCTGACCAATCCAGCCAAGGATTTCTCAATAGTTAAAGGTGATGGTTACACTCGCTTTGAGGTAAAGGGTAAGGGATTGGGAATGAAGTGGGGGTTTTCAGCCTTTAAAGGCATACTAGCGCAGAGGTATATGAAGGTCTTAAGCTGGGGAGCTTGCATTGGAGGAGATATATGGTGGATGCCCTCAAGGGAGATGCTTTCTTTCAATGCGAAAGCGATGGGAATGTTCCCCATAACCGATTCAAGGGCGATAATAAGTATGGATAGGAGAGTCTTCGCAAGCGGATGGGAGAAGGATAAGGATGTCTTGATAGCAGTTTACAATAACAGCGATGAGGAAGTGAAAAGCAAGTTGCTGGTTGACGAAGGCATCGGGAAGAAACTCAAAGAGGCGCTCTTCATCTTTTTAAATCCCTTCGGAGACCCATTTCTGAAGGAGAAGAGGGAAATAAAAGGCGGAACGATTCCTGTCTCCCTTCCTCCTCGCTCGGGGCTTTTAATCTCCTCAGGGGGAGAATCTTTGAATGATTAAAGTAGGCTGTTGTGGATGGGCAAAGAGCCAAAGGGAATATTTTGAGAATTTCTCCCTCATTGAGCTTCAGCAAACCTTTTATAAATTACCGGATTTGAGAACTGCGATGAAATGGCGAGAAAAAGCTCCCGAGGATTTTGAATTCACGCTGAAGGCATACCAGCTGATAACCCATCCAGCCACAAGCCCTACATATAAGAAAGCTGGTCTAAGGATAGAGGAAGGGAAAAAGGATAGATATGGCTTTTTCCGTCCCACGGAGGAGGTCTTTCAGGCTTTCAAGGAAACAGTAGAGATTGCAAGAGCGTTGAATTGCAAGGTGATGGTTTTCCAATGCCCCGCTTCCTTTAAGCCAAGCGAGGAAAACAAGGAGAATTTGAGGACTTTTTTCCGAAAAATAAATAGGGATGATTTCCTTTTCGTTTGGGAACCAAGAGGAGATTGGAAGGAAGAGGAGATAGAATCTCTATGTCGGGAACTCCATCTTTCCCATTGTGTTGACCCGTTCAAAGGGAAAAGCGTGTGGGGAGAAATCCTTTATCTTCGTCTTCATGGAATAGGTGGGTATAGCTATAAATACAACGATGAGGAACTATATTCTCTTGCGGAGATGATTGAAGCGGAGAATAGACCCGTCTATGTTATGTTCAACAACACAAATATGTTTGAGGATGCCCGAAGATTCATTGAGATTCTCAAAGGCAAGGGCTTGTAAGGGTAAAATCTAAAATGGGCTTGGCGGAGGGGGAGCGGAAGTGGAAGCTTTCGCCTTCTCCCCCTCAACATCGTTAACCACAGCGGAAACGAAATAATCTATATCAAGGGCGAATAAATCCGATGTGAGATTATCTGTGTAGGAGGTTGAGGAAACCTCCGCAAGGAACGAGGGAGAAGATTGCCCCTCCGTCTGCCTATAGATTTTATAGGATTTCGCTCCAGCGACGGCATCCCAGCTAAGCTCAACTTTTTGAGAGAGGTTGTTGTCCGACTTAACCCATTTCCTTGTGGCGTTGAAGTTAGTGGGGGCAGGTGGTGCAGGTTGTTTTGAAACCGTCCCTCCACCTCCGCCACAGGAAGCGAGGATATAAAGAAGGGTTAACAGAAAAAGATATAAATGAATTCTTCTCATTTCCATCAGGGCTTCTCTCTATTATCGCTTGAACGGATTGTTATCACCGTATGGACATTTCCCCTTGGATTGAAATCCGCTATCACCTCCAAATAGCGTGGTTTGAGAAGAGCGTAAAGAGCATCATATATCTCGTTAGCTGCCGCCTCATGCGATATATAACGAGTGCGATATTTGTTCAACCACAGCTTGAGGGATTTAAGCTCAACTATGTATTTATCGGGGACATAATTTATCTTAATAGTGGCGAAATCTGGATAGCCACTGCGAGGGCATAAACAAGTGAACTCAGGGAAGGTTATGCTGATGGTGTAATCCTTCTCAGGGGAGGGGTTCTCCCAAATTTCAAGCTGGGCTTCCTCTATAGCCTTCTCTCCGTATTTCTTTTCCATTTCATAATGGATAATATCAAATCAGAAGGCACTTGCCAATACCCAAAGGTGAAATTTAAAATCATAGCGATGCTAAGGAAAATATTCCCTCTATTTCTTTTTTCTCTCAGATTTTGCTTTCCCCAAAGCGATTTGGAGAAGATTTTGGGAGAAACCGTGAAGGAGGCTTTCGCTCTTCAATACGGCTTTTTGGACAACCGCCTCCTACAAAATTGGATAGACACAATCGGAGGAAAATTTTCCAAGGAAATCAATATGCCCCTCAACTTTTATATCCTGAATACCGACCAAGTGAACGCTTATGCCACCTTTGGAAACAATATATTTCTAACGAAAGGGCTCCTGGAAACGGTTGATAGCGAGGACGAGCTCGCGGGAGTCCTCGCCCACGAAACAGCCCATATAAAGCTCAAACATCCCCAGAAGCAAACAGGAATTATCCTTTTGTCACTTGCCTTACTTTCCTCCTTTGATTTAAGCGAGACTAAAAGGATACTTGCTAAATCGCTTCTCGCCCTTTCCAATCTCAGCTTCAGCAGGATGCAGGAGAAACAGGCTGATATAGAGGGAATAGCGATATCCCTCAAAAGCGGATTCAATCCAAAAGGATTGGTTCATTTCCTCAGAAAATTGGGGGAAGGGAAATCGCCTCGCTGGGCTGAATATTTCTCCACCCATCCTTTTCCATCCCATAGAATCGCTATTTGCGAGGAACATCTTCAAAGAATTAAGGAAGATGAATGGGAAAGGGTCTACCAATCGCTAAAAGAAAGGGGCGAGGGGGAAGAAGCAAGGGAATTGAATCCTATAAAGGCACCCTCAATCGTCAATGCTGAAACGAGGATTGAGGAACCCGAAAAAGGAAAATTGATAGAGGAGAAAATCGCCTCTTTGTATACGATTTTGAATCAAATATCTCAATGGCAAAGCTCCCTTCTTATCTCTCCGCTCCCCTATGAACTCTACCCCCTGATATCGGAAACCTTTATTTTAAGCGATAAATTAAAGGGATTTTATAGCGAGACGACGATTTTGTATAAAGATGTTAATGTTTTAACAGAAAAACTTATACAGGATAAAGAAGAAAAGAATTTAATCAGCGGGATAATTGACGCTCTTGAAAAGGCAAAGAGAGGAGGGGAAAAACTTCTCCTCGTCTCCGCTGGTCTTGCGGGAGCTTCTTTCGCCAAGCATTCCGATGAGTTATCCCTTCTTACCCTTCAATCGCTCCTTCTCTCCTCAGGAAATGATATCGCTAAAGCAGTTGAAGGAGTTAAAAAATATAAGCATTCCCTCATTCTCATTGGCATAGAATTTTTTGTGGAACGGCTTAACTTTCTTGACAACGAATGGCTAAGAAAAAAATGCGCCCATAGGTTGGGGATATCGGTTTTGGAGCTTTCCCCTAAACCTTTAGGTGAGAGCTGCCTGATGAAATGTCTGGCAATCTCAAGCGGGAAAAACGCAGTGGAAATAGAGGAAAAATGGAAAGAGGAAAGCTCCCTTACAGCTCTATTCAAATCATTGAAAATGGAAAAGAAGGATATTGAGGCAATTTATATTTTCTTGAACTCACTTTTAAAGGGGAATTGAGATGAGAAGAATCCTTTTAGCTGGCTATTTTGGGATGGGAAATTTGGGAGATGAAGCGATTCTTGAGGCGGAGATAACATACCTTAGGGATAAGTTTCCCAATGTTGAGATATCCGTCCTATCGGGCAACCCTGATGAGACCAGCAAAAGGTTTCATTGCCCCTCCTATAATAGAAGAAAGCTCAAGGAAATTTCACGAGCGATTTCCCTTTGCGACCTATTCCTTCTCGGAGGTGGCGGTTTGTTCCAGGATATCACGAGCTTTCAATCCCTAATTTATTATCTTCTCCTCGTGCAATTAGCCAGATTGAAGAAGAAAAAGGTTGCCATATTCTCGGTTGGAATTGGACCATTGAAGCGGAGTATAAGCGAGGACCTTGTAGTGCGAGTAATTAGGAAGGTGGAACATCTATCCCTTAGGGATAGGGAATCCTTTAATTGGGCTTTGAGCAAAGGAATTACAAAAGCCGTTCTTTCCGCCGATGCTTCCCTCCTTCTTTCCCCTTCTCCCCAAGGAGAAAGACGAAAGGAGATAGGTGTTGCCCTTCGTTCTTGGAAGGGATTGAAATTGGAGGAAATAAAAGAATTTTTAGTTGAAATCAGCAAAAAAGGATATGAGCTCTCCTTTATCATCTTTAACCCAAAGGATAGAACGCTCTCTCAGTCGCTTGCCGAGGAGATAGGGGGGAAAATCCACGAGCCCAAGAGCCCTAGAGAAGCAATAGAGCTGTTAGCTGGGATGGAAGCGGCGATAGCTATGAGATTGCACTGCGCTATCCTCGCAACTATTGCTGGCACTCCCTTCCTCGCCCTCTCTTATGACCCAAAAGTGCAATCCTTTGCGGAAGAGGTAGGTCAACCATTTTTGCCCTTGGAAAACCTCAACAAGGAAGCTCTAATGAACTTATTTGAGAAAAGGAATAAAGAGAATTTAGAAGAAGCTTTGCTCTCGCTAAGAGGGAGAGTGGAAAGGGCAATTGAGATGATGAGGGGCTTGATAGAAAGCTCCTGATGCATTAAAATAAAAGAAAAATGAGAAGCGGTCTATTGGTTTTCCTAATCTCCGTGGGTTTATTGCTCAAAGGAGATGATTCCTTGGTCATCTCTGGCTATCATACTATGTATTTTCGCAGCTACAAGGTAAGTGGCGATTCTTCTCTATACAACTACGACAATTATGGCAACGATTCCTCTTTCGACGATTATACGAATCTTTATATAAGGGGCAAGCTCTACAAAAATGCATTCATAGATGCCCAATTCTCCCGAGACCGTTTTTCCCCAATGGGCAATAAAATCACGCTTGAGTATCGTGGGAAAGGGGTGAACATAAAGGTGGGTTCAATCCTGGCAAGTTTAATGGGAAATGAATTCGCTACGCTAAGCAAGAGCCTAGATGGGATTCTTTTTAGCGTTTCCCTAAAAGCCAATACAACCCTTTCCATCGTCGCTTCCCAAGCGAAGGGCTCAACTAAAGTTGAATCCTTCCGAGGAAACAACAGCCCTGGACCCTATTATCTACGCTTCAGCCCAATTGTTGAGGGCTCGGAAGTTGTGAAAGTGGACGATGTGATTATGCGAAGGGGGATAGATTATGATATTGATTACTACACCGGGGAGCTCGATTTCCTGGGGGCACGCATAATCCCCGAGGGCTCGATAATCACGGTGAGTTATGAATATTTTTACAGTCAAGGGAATTCTATTTATGGGTTTCGCCTTGGACAGGAGGGAAAATGGGGAATAACTTACCTCGGCCGTCCCCAATTCAGCTACATTCCTCCTCAGGAACATTCCAGGGAGGAATACTTCATTGGAACGGGAACACCTGGTCCTTTTTACCTTTCCAATCGTCCCCTTGTGGAGAACTCTGAGACGGTTATAATAGACGGTGTTACTCAACCCAAAGAAAGCTATCAAATCAACTATCTTTCTGGGATAATAACCTTCAATCGCCCCATTCCCCAAGGAGCATCAGTGGTCGTGAGATATAAATATAGGTCTGATGTAACATCTCTTGGAAGCAAGGAAGTTGTGGGGATAGATGGCAAGGTCAATTTAGGCGGTCTACCCCTTGTTCTTCAGGCGGCGAGGAGCACCGATGGCGTGAACAGTGGAACCGCCTTTGGAGTTCAAACGAGCAAAAATTTCAAGGGGAAAGCGGGAGAGTTTTCCTTCACCTATAACCTCCGTTCAATAAGCGATAAGTTTGCCCCCTTGGAATCAGTGGGATTTTTCCGACAGGAAAAAGGACAGATATTCTCTTTGAATTGGGCAAACATCCAACACACGATAAGGGCATCCCTCAACCTCTCCACGGGCAAGCGTCCCTACGGCTATTCCTTCTCCCCGATAAGTCCTTCCCAACTATCCTCCTATAATGATACTTCCTTCAACCTTGATTTAGCTCTCCCCCATCTCCCTAACATTGTCCTAAGTCATTACTCCACCTCACAGGGAGGAGGTTATAACTACGAGAATGTGAGGGATGAGCTCCGTATTTTCTCCTCAAAATCCTTCAGAACAAAATCTTCGGAAACATCCGTAACCCCTCCCTTCACGGAGGAGGGAAAACCATCAACACAAATGGAGGAAATCTC
>JBMFMH010000029.1:8453-17350 GCA_049970775.1 bacterium
CCTTTGGGAGCTCATATTATGGAGGCTCATATTATGGGGCATACTTTCCCAGCTATGGAGGATATTCTCCCTATGGTGGCTTCTATAGAGGGAGGGGGATGGGGCAAATAGGCTTGTTCACGCCTGGCATATCCTGGTCGCTCAGCCTTTCTAGGCAGAAAAGCAGGGGAGGTTATGAAACCAACTACAACAGCGATTTTCTGATGAGCAGATTTAACCTTGTTTACATTCCCACGGAAAAGCTTAAATTCTCCGCTGATATAGGAAAGAACAAATCCTCCATCTCCAATTCCTCAACCAGCCTCTTACAATTCTCTTACAATCCGAGCGAGAAAATATCGTTCGTCTTCTCCCTTGATAACTCCAGTTCGGGAAGCTTAAGCCAAACCTCATCCTACATCAATCCCGTCTCTCCCGGCTACTATTATGGAGGGTTCAGCGGAGGGATAAATCAGAGAAGACGCTCCCTTGATATCCAATATCTTCCCTCAGCGAGGCTTACCTTAAGCCTTAGCTTAGAAAACAGCTTCAGCGAGGGAAATTATTCCAGCAATAGCGCCTCCAACAGCAAGAGCCTTTTCTTCACCTATCTCCTCTCACCTCGTGCTTCCCTCAATGGAACATATATGTTGCAGGATATGGATTTCGTGGGCACAAGCGGAGGAATGAAAAGCAAGCTCGGTTATCTTACCCTTTCCTACCAACCTTTCAAGAATCTTCCCTATTTCATTTTGAACTTGGATTACCAATTTATGAACACGAGCAACCTTTACAGCTCGGGCACATCCGCCTCAACAGCGGAAAGCAAATTAGAGGTCTGGGCGCTTCGGATGCAGAATCCGATTGGAAAGGATAAATCAATATTTGGGGAAATCCGCAAAACCGATTCCTCAGGAAACTACGGCTACTCTCGTCTTGAGGGCACGCTTGGTATGGAATTCCGCCTTAAGCAGTATCTCACCTGGTCCTTGAGCCTGAATAAGATAAACTACAATGGCGAGGGCTCGTCCTCAAGAGGTTATTCCGCCACCCTTCTCAACAGCATCTTATCTTTGAGATTTTAAAAAGGAGGAGCTATGAAAAAGCTTTTCTTCGTCTTATCTCTTTTTTCTTTCTCTCTTCTTTTTGCCTCCCCTCCCACGGGAGCATTGATAGTGGATGTTGCCGATGTGCGGGACAGTTCCGCTATAAGCAGAGCTATCCGCAATGCCCTGGACAGAGAGAGCGAGAGATTCCGTTCCTTCGCAAGGATTTGGGAGACTTTGAGAAGGATGAGGGTCTTTCAAAACCGCTTACCTTTTGCCTTCGACCGCATCGTGTATCTACGCCAAAATGGAAGGATAATCTTGCCCTCGCCTTCAAGGGGAGAGCTAACCTTCCAATTTCAGGGTTGGAGTCAGGATGAAGAGCAGAAGCTAAGCGCCTTCGTTCAAAGGGCATATCCGATTATAAAGCAGGTCTACGGCGACCCGGCTTGGGGAGGCACGGTAACCGTCCTTAAAGATACCTCCCTTTGGGACTATCAGGTCTTCTTAGCCGGGGTTTACGACGCATCCACAGCGACAATACATATGGAATGGGGAAGGTCAGGGGATATTGAAACCTATTACAGGCTTCTTCATCTTATGCTCCACGCCTTCCACGGTCCTTATCAGATAGGCTACGATGCTTGGGAGGAGGGAATCGCCTGGGCGGCAACGAGGGTTATTTTCTCCCAGCTTTTCCCCAGCGAATCCTTCTCCTACTACTGCACCTTCTATCTTTTCCCCTGGTATGAGCTCCTCAACCAGCCTCCCCTCTCCGCTTTGACTTTTTGGGCGAAAACTCAAACAGATTGCTCAGGATATATGACTCTGTGGCGCCATTCCCAAGCCCTCTCCGCCTGGTTGAAGGTATATATGGAGAAACCCACTTTCTTCTCGGAATTCAACGCCCTTTATTATCAAAAAGTGCAGTCCGACCCCGCAACCAGCAAGGATTTAGCCAAGCTCAAGATGATTTGCGAAAATATAGTGCCAACCGTGGAGGGCTTACCTTTCTCAGAATGGTATGATGAACAGTATGTATTGAGAATTGAAGCCCGGTTTGGTCCCCAACTCTATGTTTGGAACACTCCGGAGATTCCCGCAAACCCAGACACGGAAGGATATAGCGATTTAATCGGCTTATTTTATTTTTACTCAACAGGTGATGACGAGAGACCTATAAATGGAACCGTTAACCCCAGATATTGGAACTACGATTTCAGCGTAGATTTGCCAGTTGAGCCCCAGTATGAAACGGTAAATATAGGAGAAATGCACGATGGTGTGGGCTGGGTAGCACCTACATTCTTCAATATCGGAGGTCCTCAGAGGGTAACTATTGAGTTCCCCATCGGTGGCTTAGATGTTTCCATCCCCTTTCCTTACGGCGTAGTGGGAACGCAGGCGGAGCCAAACAATATCTGCGGTGTTCTACTAAGGGGATTGGGAGGAACTTTAACTATCAACGGAATAGATGTGCCCATAAATCAGGGAGCTTTCGGTGCTCCTTTTCCATCCCTATCCACGGGTCCCCAGAAGCTTGATGTTATCTATAAATCCCCCAGCGGGGAAATAGTTGAAAGGAAGATAAACTGTTTCTACGGCCCCTATGCGGTGATAATTCAACCTCCCAGAGCGAAGCAGACAGCGAGCGCAGAGTTCACAAAAGGCATTCATATGATTAGCACCCCTCTTGACCCTATCTTCCATGACCCTGCAATTGCCCTGGGCATTCAACCCGATAAGCTTGCCCTCGCCCACTGGGAACCCATTAAAGAAGGCACTAATAAATATCTTTTTTATCCTAATTTGGCGCTCTCCCTTGGGAAGGGATACTTCATTCGTTTTCTTGAGGATAAAAAGATTCAACTTGAAGGTTATTCTGAGCCGTTGGAGGGAGAGTTCAGCATCGGGCTGGCGGCGGGATGGAATCAAATAGGATATCCATTCCCGGAAGGCGAATGCCCTCTAGCGAAAATCTTGGTGAGAATTCCCGACTCCCTCCAACCAGTGAGCCTTGACGAGGCAAGCACTTTGGGTTATGTAGCGAAAACGCTTTGGCGCTTTAACCCACAGACCTACGGATACGAGGTGCTTGACCCTGCAAAGGACACCCTTAAACCTTGGGAAGGCTACTGGATAAGATGCTATAAGGATTGCTCGTTGATAATTCCTGGACCGAACAAAAAGGGCATAATTAGAAATTCTGGCAAATCGGTTAAGAACTTGTGGGAGGCTAAAATTGAGGTTCAGGTGGATGGCAAAGAAAGCGTTCTTAAATTCGGTCAAGCGGATAACCCTCCACCCTCCCTGAGCTTGGAATTCCCTCCGCCCTTTAAGGAACCGCCAAAGGCTTTCTTTTTAGACAAAACACGCAATATCCCTTTAGCTTGGGATATCAAACCCACATCACCCACGGCGGAATGGATTCTTCAGATAACCGCTCAGGGGGAATGCCTCCTTACTTGGAGTGATTTATCCTGCATTCCTCGTGGTTATTCTTTGCTCCTTACCGACCTCGCAACGGGGAAAAAGGTCTCTCTCCTTCACTCCTCCCATTATAAATTTGAGGGTGATGGAACACCTCGTCTTTTCTCTCTCAAAATGTTTAAGAAAAATCCCCTCTTGATTTCCAATCTCCTTGCTAAACCAACGAGGGGCGGAGTTGAGATAGCCTTCACGATATCAAGGGATGGGGAAATAGAGCTTAGAATAGAAACTCCTTCAGGGCAGATGGTGAGGGAGATGAGGATGTCAAGGGGAGCAGGTATAAACAGCGTGTTCTGGGATGGGAAGGACGAAAAAGGGAGGGATTTACCAGCGGGAGTTTACCTTGTAAAGGTTGTGGCATATTCGGAGGGGGAAAGGGTGCAGGCTATAAGGATGTTTGGGTTGAGATAAAAGTTGCATAAATCAAATTATTTGTGATATAAATATACAAAAGGAGGGATTGACTATGAAAAAGCTCTTACTTGTTATACCTGTCATCTTCTTACTCCTCTCTGGTTGTGGCGAGAGAGTGAAGAAGACCACAGCGGTAGGTAAAGGAGGGAAAGCACTTCAATTCGCCGTTTTGGGAAAGTCCATTCATCCCTATTGGGACGAAGTCAAGCTCGGTGCGGAGGCGGCAGGCAAGGACCTCGGTGTTAATGTCTATTTTTATGTTCCCCCTAAAGAGGATGTAAGGGCGCAGATATCCCAGTTGGAAAGCTACATTTCTATGAAAGTGGATGGCATATCATTCGCGGCCTCGGACCCTGATGCGATATCGGACACAGTTAAGAAAGCATTGGAGATGGGGATTCCCTGCGTGGCTATTGATACGGATGCTCCAAAGTCGGGAAGGCTTGCCTATATCGGAACGGGCAATTATCAAGCGGGAAAGATAGCGGGGGAAACTATGGCGAAAGCGCTGAACGGGAAAGGGAAGGTTGTGATTCTCACCGGTTCCTTAACAGCTTTGAACTCGCTTGAGAGGATGCAGGGATTCAAGGATGCAATTGCGAAATATCCGGGCATAAAAATCATAGACACTATCTGCGATTATGAAGACCAGTCAAAGGCAGTGGCGGGCGCCGAGGCGGCTCTTTCCGCTCATCCCGACCTATCTGGTTTCTACGGCGTTTATGCCTTTGATGGACCGGCTGCCGCCCTTGCGGTGGAAAGAGCGAATAAGGCTGGTAAGGTGAAAATCGTTTGCTTTGATACCACTCCCGAGCATATGGAATACATCAAAAAGGGAGTGATAACGGCGACGATTGGACAGCGACCCTATATGATGGGGTATCTGAGCGTTGTGCTTCTCTATAATATTGCGAAGATTGGGCAGGAGAAGGCTTTAATGCTTTTGCCACAGGATAAGAAAGTAGATACCGGTGTTGACATAGTGACGAAAGATAACATAGATGAGTATCGTTCGCGTCTCCAGAAGTTAGGGATACCTGTTAAGTGGTGAAATTTTTGGGGGCACGGCTCCGCCGTGCCCCCATCTTTTTTCCTATAAATCCTTCACCATATAGGTTCTTAATAAATAATAGCCAGCCTTTTCAAAATACTCCCTCGCCCCTATGCCAGCGATGACAGCTATCCTTCTTGCCCCAAATTCCTCCCTCGCAATCCTCTCCGCCTCTCGCAACAATTTTCTCCCCAAACCAAAATGTTGAACCGCTAAAACATCCCTCTGATGTATCGGAACCAATGGTCCATAAGTATGAACCTCCCTTATAACCGCCTCAGCTCCCGTCCACTTTTTAACCAACCCCTCCCCTACCCTTCTTAAGCGAAGAAAAGCATAAAGGATTTCTCTATCCTTGGATTCAAAAGACAAAAATACCTCGTGCCCATTGGAAGCTGAATAATCTAAACGAAATAGCTCTATATCCTCCCAATTTAGCGGTGCGGAAGTCGCCTGACGACACCTTATACACCTACATTTCACCATCTTCTGCAAGACCTGCCTCATATTTGACATCTTGCTTCCCGCCAATATTTGGTCAGCTGGTATATCTCTTATCACCCTTATTATCCTCACATAAATGGGAACCAAAGCCTTTATCTTCGTCAAAACCTCCAAAAGCTCCTCATCTGTATAGGGAATCCATTCCCCACGCTCCCAGTATCTCCTGAGCTCGGCATAAGGAGTTAAAACGCAGGGATATATCTTCAGGTAATCGGGACGATAGGCGGGGTCGTTGAAGAGAATCTCAAACTGCTTTACATCCTTCTCCTTATCGCTTCCTAAAAGATTTAACATCATATGATAGGTGACCTTGAAACCAGCATCCCGGAGAAGCCTCGTAGCTTCCCTCACTTCCTTTGTGCTATGTCCCCTCTTGTTTAGAATGAGAACATCATCGTAAAGGGATTGAACACCTATTTCAACCCTCGTCACCCCAAGCCTTCTGAATCTCTTCAATTCCTCCTCGTTTATCAAATCGGGACGAGTTTCAACAGTTAAGCCCACACAGCGATTTGATGCTTTTTCGTTCAACCTCTGCGCCTCCTCAATTCCCTTCGCTTCAATCCCATTTAGGGCATCAAAGCATCGCTTTATGAACCAAGTTTGGTATCTCCTCGGTAGATAAGAGAATGTCCCACCCATAACTATCAGCTCTACCTTGCTCGTGGGATGTCCCATCTCCCTATAATGTCTCAATCTGGCGGAAACCTGTTTATGGGGGTCATATCTATTCTCCTCGGCTCGCATCACTGCTGGTTCATTGTGGATATAGCTTTTGGGAATTCCCTTCTCATCGGGACAGTAAACGCAGGTGCCTGGGCAAGGGAAGGGCTTTGTGAAAACAGCGATGGGAGCGACTCCCGATAAGGTTCGCATCTCCTTTTTGAGAAGGAAGGATTCCAAAAAATCCTTTCTCTCTAATTTTCCCTCCTCTATCAATTTGCGATAAACGGAGAGAATCTCAACCTTGGAGGGAAAGGGCAATTTGTTGTCGCTTATTGAACTCCTCAACATTCGCTGGAAAGATGTTAAATCATCGGCTATCCTTAAGACCTCGCCGATTATATCCTCTATTCTTTGCCTATCCTTCGTTTCTATTCTCACAATAAGATATTTTAACCCGTGTTCAATGGGATAACAAATATTGGAGGTGGTGAATGATTCGCAATCAATCCTTTTTTGTCATAGCGAGGAGCAAAGCGACGAAGCAATCTCGTTTTGGATTGCGGAGGCTTTCCTTGAACTTTAACGCTGTTTTCTGGAAATCCTTCCCAATCGGAAAAATTTGGCTTTTTGAATAACTCATATAAAAAACATATTCTTAAAATTCTGTAAAGGTCCTGTTTCTCTTGGTTTTTTAATGGAGTAAAAATTCCCATTTAAATTTTAAATTCTAAATTCCAATCTTTTTTCTCTTTTTGTTAGGATTAGGTGAGCAAGAATGAAAGGAAGTTTTCTCTTTTTATGAATTATTCAACAAGACCAAATTAGGGCTTTGTTGCTGGTATGAAAAAAATAGATTTAACATCTTGCGCTACTTTTTAATCGGGATGAATGTTGAGCATTCATCCCGAGTATTGCTTTCCATCCCCGATATAACCTCTTTTAGGGCGAGGAGAGGAAACATAGGTGGGGCCTTTATTGAAAACCCAATTTTCCCCATAGCTGAATAACTCAAAAAAGATTTTTTCTCGTTTAGGAAAACTATGACAAATAAAATATACTTTCACACGGTTCATTTAACAAGCCTTATTTTATATAAATGCACATCGTAGGGCTTGAAATCGTCCTCAAAAAGCCCATCCGTCAAGGGAATCTCACGCCCCTCCCATAGAACTTCCACCTTTCCCTTTATTTTCTTCTCCTTTATCCGAAAGATAGCTCTCGTCGGTCCATTTTTCATCCCCACAGCAAAGATATAAATTGAACCTCCATACCTCTTAACCATTATATGCACGGGAACATCGGGATTATTTGACCGCACATCCACTAAATCCTCAATTGTTGGACTGTTAAGGACGGGGGCTAACTCTCTTATCTGCATATTTATCGCTGTAACCTCAGCGAGCATCTCAGAGTCCTCAAACAAAGCAGCTTCAACGAATTTCGGCTTGAATTGATGAACGAAATAAACTATTCCCATTGAGCCGTGAATCAGGGACATCCATACCTCCGCCCTAACCTGATGGGGAGTTGGCTTTTTCTCAAGGTTACCAATGCGGGTGCATTCTATGCAATTCCATACTATTTTCTCACCATCGGTTGATTTATTCCAATTGACCCAGTTGAAAAGCCTAATCACGCCCTTCGCAACATACCAGAGGAGATTCTCGTCGTTCAAGCCAGCAACAGGATAAACATCGTAGGAAACGATGTCGCATCCCTTCACATAAGTGAAGTAATCATCAGGATGGGAACCTGAGCCTCTCCCTATCCAAGTATCATTAGCAACACCTTGCCCAAGCCCTAAATAAACGGGACGGTCTGGGTCCCTTTCCTTCATTCTCTTATACCGCTCCACAATTTCTTTGGGTGGAACGGGACCATCGTAAATAGGATTTCCATTCGCATCCTTCCCTATTTCCTGAGCATTGTCAGGCTCATCCTGATGCATCCAGCCCACGATTATTGGGTCATCAAGATGGCGTAGCCCGACCTCGTTCTGGTCACATATAACCATCATTCCCGCCTTGCGAAGGGCTTCCAATTGCTCCTCTGTTGGACCTTTCCAAAGACCCACATACAAATTGAAACCGGCTTCCTTATACCGCTGAGCGTTCTTGGGGTCTTGCAGCCATACCCCAATGGGGAAGAAATTCAGGTCCTTTGGAGGTCCTTTCTTCCAGCGAAAATAAGGGTTCGCCGGCAAGTTTGCCTTGCTATCCACTGCAAACAATTGGCTTAGAATTAAAAGAAGGAAAGCATAGACAAGAAAATTACTCGCCTTCATCTTCATTACCCCCTTGTCCTAAATTTTAAAAAATTTTCGGTAATACTTCAAATACTTTTACATTCCCCTTATTACGAGCGCTAAGGAGAATTCTTTAGATTGCGGAGGTTTTCCTTTTCGCTCTATCCCTCCCACATTGAAGAGGATAAAAGTAGAGGTGTGGCTAAAAGCACAGTGTATTATTTTGTTCTTTTACCTCGCTCAAGGAGACCTAAAAGACAATAAAGCCCGATTGGCCTGAAGGATGTCCCCCGCTTAGGACAGGTGCCATTGAAGAAGGAATTGGATAAGTTCTGTAGCGAGAGAGGTATAAAAGCTCCCTCAGCATCGACAATCGCAAGGATTATAAGGTATCTAAAGGATAAGGGGAGGATCTGGAACCCTGATTTGAAGGTTTCCTAATATCTAAAAAAGAGAGAAAAAGCTCAGGAGGGGAAGATTTTATCCTAAACTTTCAAGTCGT
>JBMFMH010000030.1:0-17207 GCA_049970775.1 bacterium
ATTTGTTGCTTACCATACATTGTAGATTTTTGGCGGGGAAAAGAACCAAAAGCGAGGTTTTGTTGCAAAAAATCCTACAAAAAGACATTTGTTTAAAATTCTGTAAAGCCATAATTGTTTTTAGTTCTCATAAAACGAAGAAAATTCCACTATTTTCTCTCCTCTTCTATTCGATTTGTTCAACAAAGCCTAATCTTTCTATTTTTTCAAATTTTTTCCTTTGTTGCTCTTTTTGTTAATAGTAAATAGGGAGGAAAACAAGCTATTTTCCTCTCTTTTTGAATTATGCAACAAAGCCAAAAAGCGAAATTTGATTCTTCGCAAAAATTTCGTTTGTCTCAATAATTTCCCTCTATGCTATTGTCCACTCTTTTGAATGAATAATCAATCAAAGTTCTTGACCAGCCTAAAATATATCCTAAAATTAATTAAAACCTTCCCCGAAGGATTATAAATATGGTGAAAGTCGGAATAGTCGGCGTAACCGGTTTAGTGGGAGAGACGCTTTTTTCTCTCCTTCGCAACCATCCGGAGGTTGAGATTTCTTATCTCGCCTCTGACCACGCCGCCGGGAAAAAGCTCGGCGAGGCGCTCCCTCGCTTCCGTGATATTGATTTCCCCCTTTCCCCTACCGATTTGGATTTAATAAGGAAAAATTGTGATGTTGTCTTCATCTGCAAGCCCCACGGTGCCTCTATGGATTTAGTTAAGGAGATTCTCCCCCTCGGAGTAAAAGTCATAGATTCCGGCGCGGATTTTCGCCTTAAAAAACCGGAGCTCTTCTCCCGATGGTATTCCAAACCCCATACCGCTCCCCATCTCCTCCCCCAAAGCATTTATGGGCTTCCCGAGCTCCACAAGGATGAGCTGAGAAATGCTTCCCTCATTGCGGTTCCCGGCTGCTATCCAACGGGAGTTATCCTCGCCGTTGCCCCTTTGGCTAAAGCGGGACTGATTGAGGGTGAGGTCATAGCAAACTGCTATTCCGGCATATCGGGAGCAGGAAGGAATTACAATCCCTCCGTTGGAAACCTCTTCATTGATTGCCACGAGGACCTACGTCCCTACAATGTCTTGAAACATCGCCATACCCCCGAGATGGAACAGGAGCTCTCCCTCCTTTCCAACAAGGAAACTACCGTTCTCTTCGTCCCCCATCTCGCTCCCATTGAGAAGGGCATCCTCTCCACTGTTTATGTGAAGTTGAAACAAACTTTAAAAGAAGATTCTCTCTATGAGCTTTACGCTGAATTTTATAAAGAAGCCCCCTTCGTGAGGATAACCACTTCCCTCCCCTCCACGAAGCTCGTGAGGGATACGAACTACTGTGATATCTCCCTGAGATTGGACGGCAATTGGGTCGTTTCCATCTCAGCAATTGACAATCTTATGAAGGGAGCAGCTGGGCAGGCGGTTGAGTGTTTCAATATTATGAACGATTATCCTGAGGAAGAGGGGTTAAAATGGGGGTGCAAAATATGAAAAGGTTGCTACTTTACCTTATTTCCTTATCAGTCATTGCCTTCATTCCTTTGGGCTGTGGGGAAAGCCACAGGAATGACCTGGGCGATGTTATATCCCGCTATGGACAGCCTGAGGAATCGCAGGTTTATTACTCCCCTCAGGGTGATGTTACTTACCTGGTCGTTTGGTATTGGACGAAGGGAAAGGGTTTTAAATTCAAAGAGGAGACTTATTTATCAATGAGTGGATTAAGCTGCGAATCGGAGAGCTACTGGAGGAAAATTGAGGAATACACTTTCACGCCAGCGCCTTCTAAGGAGGAAAAAGAGCAGATAAAGAGAAAATTCTTAGGCGGTGAGAGAAAATGAAGGGAAAAATCGGAACAGCTGTAATAGGTTGTGGTATTTTCGGCACCGTCCATATGGAGGCTTACAGCTATCATCCCCAAAGCGAGCTTCTCTGGGTTTGCGATATTGATGGGGAAAAGGCGAAAGCGGCGGCGGAGAGATTCTCCTGTAAATGGACGACGAATCCGGAAGATATAGCTAATGACGAGAAAGTGGAAGTGGTAAGCATAGCCACCCCAGATTTCGCCCACTATGAACCCACTATGCTTATGCTCTCGCATAGAAAAAATGTATTGGTGGAAAAGCCTATGGCTACATCATCTAAAGAGGCAGAGGAAATGGCGGAGGAAGCGGAGAGAAGAGGAGTCTATTTGATGGTTGATTTCCATAATCGCTTCAATCCTCCCTTCAACGAGGCAAAGAAGACGATTGAGGAAGGGAAAATAGGAAAACCCCTAATGGCTTATGCTCGTCTTTCCAATTCCTTGTTCGTCCCCTTAAAAATGCTCTCTTGGAGCGGGAAAAGCGGTCCCCATTGGTTCCTTATGCCTCATATAGTTGACCTCCTTCTCTGGTTCTTCAATCAAAAGCCTAAACGGGTATTCGCTAAAGGGCACAAGGGGATTCTTACCTCCTATGGAATTGATACCTACGATTGCATTCAAGCTATTGTTTCCTTTGAGGAAGGTTTTGCCACGCTTGAATCCTCCTGGATACTTCCCGATTCCGCTCCCTCAATAGTTGATTTCAAATTCCAGATAATAGGTGAGAAGGGAAAGATAGAGATTGACGGCTCAAACCAGGGAATTGAGATAGCGGAGGAGAAGTTCCGTTATCCCTTCGTCAACGACAAAAGGGAGCTTTACGGGGAAAGATGGGGATTCGTTTATATTCCTATCTGGTATTTTTTGAACTGCGTTGCGAAGGGGGAAAAACCGAGGATAACGCCCGAGGAAGGCGTGCTGGTTACTAAGGTGATTGAAACGATTGAAAGCTCCCTTAAAGAGGGAAAGGAGGTAGAGGTAAAATAAAAAACCCGCGGGCCAGGACTGGGACGATTTTACTTTTTTAAAATTTACCCGCGGGCTCCTCGCCTGGGTTAAGGAAGCCGATAAAACCCCACAGGCGAAGCTCATTGAGCTGCTGGTCGCAATATATTAGACTGAAAAATAAGGAAAAATGTTTCAAAAGAAAAAGTTAATTATGGATGAAGAGGATATGAGGAGGTGCATAAACCGCCTCGCCCATCAGGTTGTTGAGCATAATAAGGGCGTGGAGGGCATCGTGATTATAGGCATAAAAAGAAGGGGTATTCCCCTCGCAAATCGGTTAGCGAGTTTCTTAAAAGATATAGAGGGGAAAGAGGTGCCTGTGGGAAGCCTTGATATAACCCCTTACAGGGATGATATTAGACATAGGACTACAACAGAAGGATGCTCGGAGATTCCCTTCCCCCTTGAAGGGAAGAAGGTCCTCTTGGTTGATGAGGTTCTCTTCACGGGAAGAACGGTGAGGGCGGCGATGGATGCGATAATAGACTACGGTAGACCTGCTTTAATTCAACTATTAGTTTTGATTGATAGAGGACATAGGGAACTTCCCATAAGGGCTGATTTCGTTGGGAAGAACATCCCCACATCTCGTAAGGAAATGGTGGAGGTATATTGGAAAGAGCTTGACGGCTTTGATGCGGTATATATAGTAGAGGAGGAGAAATGAGAAATCTTCTCGGATTAGAGGAACTCAAAAAGGAGGAAATCATAAATCTTCTTGAAATGGGAAGAAAATATAGGGAATGGTTGGAGGAAGAATACAGGGAGAGGAAGCAAGCTCTAACCATTTTGAAGGGGAGAAGGATTTGTCTTCTCTTTTATGAGCCCTCAACCCGCACACGCCATTCCTTTGAATTAGCGGGGCGCCTGCTAGGAGCGGAAGTAGCCGGTTTCTCCCTTGCGGTATCAAGCGTTCAGAAGGGGGAATCCTTTAAGGACACCCTCTTGACGCTTGAAAGTATGGGCTTTGACCTCTTCGTAATCCGCCATAGCATATCAGGAGCCTGCCTCTATGCAAGCAAGGTGCTACAAAAAGCGAGGGTTGTTAACGCAGGGGATGGAATGCATGAGCACCCCAGCCAAACCCTCCTTGACCTCCTGACGATTTATCAAGAAAAGGGAACGATTGAGGGGCTCAAGATAGCGATTGTCGGCGATATCTTACACAGTAGGGTTGCTCGCTCTGCCATCTTCGCCCTCTCAAAATTCAACTGGGAGATTCGCATCTGCGCTCCCCCTACCCTTTTGCCTATAGGTTTGGAGAATTTTGGGGTAAAAATCTTTCATAACATTGAAGAAGCGATAAAGGGGGTTGATGTAATCTATATGCTGAGAATCCAATTGGAGAGACAAAAGGAGCAGTTCTTCCCTTCCCTGGAGGAATATTCCCACTTATTCTCCCTCACCTCCAACCGCCTTCATCTCGCTCCCAACGCTATTGTTATGCATCCCGGACCGGTTAACCGAGGGGTTGAAATTGAGGGAGCTGTTGTTGATGGGGAAAAATCCCTCATATTGGAACAGGTTAAAAACGGCGTTGCCATTAGAATGGCTATATTGCATTCTTTATTGGGTGAGAAATAATGGACCTCTTGCTGAAAGGTGGAAAAGTAATAGACCCTTCACGGGAATTTGAGGAAATCGCCGATATTTTAATCAAGGATGGCATAATTCAGGCTATTGAGAAGGAGATCGAGGCTAATGTCCCTACAATTGACGCAGGAGGGAAGTTCATTTTCCCCGCTTTCGTTGACCTTCATTGTCATCTTCGTGAGCCAGGTCAAGAGCACAAAGAGGATTTGCTAAGCGGTTCGAAGGCTGGAGTTGCCGGTGGCTTCTGTGCCCTCTGCGCTATGCCCAATACATCCCCTCCCCTTCACAGCAAATCCCAAATTGCTTACCTCCAGAAAAAAGGAGAAAACCTCCCCCTCTATATCTTCCCTATTGGAGCGCTTACCCAGGAAATGAAGGGAGAAGCCCTCGCCCCAATTGCTGAATTAGCGGAGGCGGGTGTTAAGGTTCTCTCCGACGATGGAATGCCAGTGCAAAACAGCGGGCTTCTCCGCAACGCTCTCCTTTACGCTAAAATGTTTGGGCTTTTAGTGATGCTCCACTGCGAGGATAAATCCCTTTCAAAAAATGGAGTCGCTAATGAGGGCTTCATCGCTACCCGCTTAGGGCTAAGAGGTATGCCGAAATCAGCTGAGGAAATAGGCGTTGCGAGAGCAGTCATCCTTGCCTTAGAAACAGGCTGCAGGGTTCATATCTGCCATATCTCAACGAAAAACTCACTTGAATTGATAAGATGGGGAAAGAAAATGGGAGCTCCCATTTCCTGTGAGGTCACCCCTCATCACCTTGTCCTCACCGAGGAAGCATTGGAGGGATATAACACGAGGGCAAAATGCAATCCACCTTTGCGCACCGAGGAGGATAAGGAAGCGCTTATTGAAGGCATTTTGGATGGAACGATAGATTGTATAGCTACCGACCACGCTCCCCATTCCCGGGAAGAATGGGATGTTGAATTCGACCTCGCTCCTTTTGGAATCTCCGGCTTGGAAACCGCCTTCCCCCTTTTATATACAAAACTCGTGGAGGAAAAAGGTATCCCTCTAAAAATAATCGTGGAGAAGCTCACCTCCGCACCGGCAAGGCTTCTGGGATTGGATTTGGGCTCCTTAGAAATCGGGAAGGAAGCCAACCTCACGATGGTTGACGCTCACCCCTTGAAGGTTGATGTGGAGAGATTCTTCTCCCGAGGGAAGAACAATCCGTTTGACGGCTGGGAATTGAAGGGCTTCCCCTGTTTAACGATATGCAAAGGAAAAATCACTTATGAAAGGAGGAACGCTTTATGAAACTTTTATCCATTCTTTTCCTATCATTGCCTCTATCCCTTCCCTCTCTCTTACCCACCTCTCCATTCGGTATGGGCATCTATTTCGGCAATCGCTACACCCCAGAGGAGATGAAGAAGGCAGGTGCGATGGCAAAGGAAATCGGGGTTAAATGGTCAAGAGAGGAGTTTTCTTGGGGTATTATCCAACCTGAAGAGGGTAAATGGGACTACAGCAGATACGATATCGCTGTTGAAATTGCTTATGGAAATGGCATCTCGCTATTCGGGCTCCTTGATTATTGTGCTCCCTGGGCAAGCACAGCCCCAAAGGGAGCAGAGAAACCGTGGTTTTGGCTCCCACGCCTTGACGCGTGGAAGGAGTATGTCCGCAATACCGTCAATCGGTATAAGGAGAAGATAAAATATTGGGAGATTTGGAACGAACCAAACATTCCGACCTTCTGGCAACCAAACCCCAATCCCGATGAATACTTTTCCCTCCTCCAAGCTTCTTACACAACGATTAAGGAAGTTGACCCCTCCGCTAAGGTCATCGGCATATGCTCCGCTGGCACGGACCTGGACTTCATTGAAAAGGTCTTAGCCAAAGGTGGAGGGCAGTATATGGATATACTCTCCATCCACCCTTATAGATGGCCTCGCTCACCGGAGGAAACGGGTTTCCTAACTGAACTGGCAAATTTGAAATCCCTCTTGGGGAAATATGGACTTAACATTCCCATCTGGATAACCGAGGTAGGTTGGCCAACCCACGAAAAAGGTGTATCCGAGGAAGAACAAGCAAGGATGCTCGTCCGCACTTACATAATGGCAATTGGAAGCAAATCGGTGGAGAAGGTCTTCTGGTATGATTTCAGGAACGATGGAACTGATACCGCCGACCCTGAACAGAATTTCGGGATTGTCAAGAGGGATTTCACCCCCAAGAAGGCATACCAAGCCTATAAGACGATGACAAGCCTGCTTGAGGGCAAAACACCCCAAGGTAAAGTGGACCTTTGGGACGATAATCTATGGGGCTTTTCCTTTTCGAAGGGCAAAAACTACACAGTCGCTCTCTGGGCGGAAAGGGGGGAGGGAACAGTCAACCTGCTTACGAATGCTAAAAAGGTTAAGGTCTATGACATCTACGGCAAGGTCAGGGAAATTAGCCCAAAAGAAGGAAAACTTTTGTTGAATCTTTCCCCTGACCCTACATATGTTTTGGATATAGAGAAGGTAGAGGTGGGTAGCCCACCTGTGCAATTTCTCACCTCTCGTTTCAGGGCAACAGGCGGAACTGAAAACGAAATCTCCTTATTAGTGGAAAATCTCTTCAACAAACCCGCTCAAGGAAAGGTTTCCCTTCTTTTACCCGAAGGCTGGAAGGTCAGCCCCGAGACGAAGGAATACAAGCTTCCCGCAGGTGATTATCAATATATAAGCTTCAAAATCACTCCACCTATGAATGCACGGGGTGAATACCCAGTAAAAGCTGTTCTTCAAACCCAGGATGGGATAAAGGCTTATGCCTCCGCCCGTGTCCAAATTACCGAACCCATCTCCATCGCTCTCAAACCTTCCCTCTCACCCGAGCTTTCCCCCAGCTTGGAAATAATAATAAGAAACAGGACATCCCAGAATCTCCAAGGGAAATTCATCCTCAACTCGCCCGAGCTCGGCTTGAGCTTGGAGAAGGATGCTTCCATCAAGCCAGGGGATAATAGCTTTTCTTTTCCCATCCTGACGAAGATAGATTTAGACCGACCCTACCCCATCAAAGCTTCCCTTCAATTGCAAGACACATCTTTTTCCACCGATAGAAAGCTGACATTCTATCCTTGTTTGAAGACGAAACATCCACCTGTGATAGATGGACGATTCTCTCCAGAGGAGTGGGCGGAAGCGATACCGATTAGACTGGATAAGTTCGCTATAAAGGAGGGAGATTGGAGAGGTCCCGATGACCTTTCCGCTACCGCTTATTTCCTCTGGGATGATGAACAAGCCTACTTCTGTATGAGGGTCTTGGACGATGTTTTCAATCAACCCTATCAGGGAGGAGATATTTGGAAGGGGGATAGCGTGCAGATAGGTCTCGGTTTATCCCCATTGGAGGACATCGCCGGTGTTTACTACGCTGAAGGTGGTCTCGCCCTGACGCAGAAGGGAAAGCTTTTATGGGTCTGGCATGCTCCGGGAATTCCCTATGAGGGCGAATTTCAAGAGCTTAACTTCGCCATAGGGAGAGAGGGAAAGGAGATAGTTTATGAAGCGGCGATTCCCTATCGTTCCCTCAATTTTCCTATTTCCTCCGGCGCCTGGATTGGATTGGATATTATGGTGAACGATAACGATGGAGAAGGGAGGAAAAGCTGGTTGGAATGGGGAGAAGGATTGGGCAAGGTAAAGAACCCGCGCCTTTTCTGGGATATGCTCTTCATAGAGGGAAGGTGAAGCCTCTTAACTTGCTTAAAAATGGGAAAAAACATATAATCTTTTAACGATGGCTCAGCTTAAAAAGTTAACCAAAGTAGGTTGGCGAGGTATAGTTGTTGATGTGCCCGAGGATTGGGCAGTTGCAAGCATCGGGGGCGAGGAACATCCTGAATATATCCGCATAGATGACCCTTATGGAGCCTCGTATGTAGAGATTAAGTGGTGGGTGCGTCCAAAACCGACCCTGTTATTGGAAGATGCATTGGATAATTTCCTTGCTCGCATTCAGAAAGAAGCGAGGAAAAAGAAGATACAACTTAACCTACGAAAGAAGAAAGCGCCGCCATATTTGGAGAGGAGCGATAGGGAAACCCTTGTGTTCTCTTGGCGAAGCGACAGGAAAGGAATAGGCAGGGTATGGTTCTGCAAAACCTGTGGGAAAATCGTTATGGCTCAGGTGGCGGGAACGAGCATTCCCTCGGGAGCGGGGCATATCCTCTCAACTATAGAGGACCATTCTTCAAACGGCAAAACCCTATGGGCTATCTACGGCTTCCAGGCGGAGCTACCCGAGGAGTTTCAGCTGAGCGACCAGAAGTTTCTTGCTGGCTTCATCCAACTTTCCTTTAAAGGACCCCATAAGACGAAACTGAAGATGGAGAGATATAGCATAGCGGAGAGATTCCTCGCCGGCAACGATTTCTGGGATTGGGCAAAGGCGGAATTCATTAAAAGAAGCAGGGGATTTTCCCTTTCTTTCCTTGAGGAATCCTTCAGAGGGCATCCTGCCCTTAGCGCTAGGGGAAAAAGAAGGTTGGTAGGAAGTCTCCCTCTAATTGGGGAGCGTATCGCTTTATATGCTTGGCATTGCCCGGATGAGGATAAGATTTTTCTCTTGGAAATGAGAACGAAAAAAGATATAATGCTCTTAGATGAGATAAAGGAGAGCGTGAGATGTCATTCTTATTGAAGAGGAAAAAACCCCCTTCGATTAGCAAGAAGGAGGCGCTTAATACAATCCCCATCCGTAATCCTTATTTGGAGTGGAGCAAGAACGAGGATGGGGAGGTGGTTATTCAGGTTCCCAGAAGGAACGATTGGATTGGTAAGGTTCTCGCCTTTATCTTTGCCCCTCCGGAGAAGAGGCAGGTGGTGCTTGATAAAATCGGCACAATGGTCTGGGAATTAGCAGATGGGAAGCATACCTTTGAGGAAATAGTTTATTCTTTGAAGCGGGAATACAAGTTGACGAGAAGGGAGGCAGAGGTAGGCGTAGCAACTTTCCTGAGAGAATTAGGAAAAAGAAAGCTAATAGTTTTAGCAGTAAGAAAGGAGGAGGAAAATGAAACAAAAACGGAGAATACCAGAAGCAGTTAAGGAAGGAAAAATAGGAAGGATAAGCCAACTTCCTCTGCGAGTAGCTCTCAAGTTCACCATTCAAAACATCCGCATCCGTTTCGGGAGGGAGATACTCGCCGCCGGCGGCACCCTTTTAGGGACCGCTTTTTTGATGTCAACTTTTATGCAGAACCGGGTTCTTCACGCAGTGGAGAAAAATCTACCACCGGACATTCAAGCGAGGGCTGTTTGGATTGCCTCAGTTGCTCTCGTTGTATGCACGATAGGGATTATGAACTCAATGCTTATCGCTGTATCGGAAAGGTTCAGGGAGATTGGAACGATGAAATGCTTGGGCGCTTTGGACTCCCTCATCGTTCGGCTCTTCCTTCTTGAAGCACTGATTTTAGGCATAAGCGCTTCCATTGGTGGGGCATTGCTCGGCTTCATCTTCTCCTTCCTCGCCTACTGGGGAAAATACGGCTGGAGGAAATTCATTCACGCCTTGCCCGTTGGCGATGTTCTCCACGATTTCCTCCTTGTTTTCGCCATAGGTGTCATCCTCACAATTATCGCCACTATCTGGCCTGCCTATAGGGCTTCCCGCTTGCCCGCTGCAGCAGCCCTCAGAGTTGAGGTATAGAAGGATTTGGCAAGAAAACATCATAAAAATATAATTTATTCTTAAGGAGGCGAAGAGAATGGCAGTTGCTGAATTCATCGTGCGAACAAAGGATTTGGTCAAGGAGTATACTATGGGAGATACCGTCCTGCGAGCTCTGGATGGCGTTTCCCTAGACATCCGCCGAGGCGAATATATATCCATTATGGGACCTTCCGGCTCAGGCAAGACCACGCTCTTCAATATGATAGGTGGATTGGATAGACCTACCTCCGGCTCTGTCTTCATTGACGAGGTTGATATCGCCCAGCTGGATGCTTACGAGCTTGCCTGGCTTCGCTGCCGGAGAATAGGCTATATCTTCCAAACATTCAATCTCATCCCCGTGATGACCGCCCTTGAGAATGTAACCCTCCCGATGATTTTCGCCGGCTTGACCACCGACGAGGCAATTGAAAAGGGAGTGGAACTTTTGAAGCTTGTTGGCTTAGGGGACAGACTCCATCACAAACCAAATGAACTCTCCGGTGGTCAGCAACAGAGGGTGGCAATCGCCAGAGCCTTGGCAAATGACCCGGGGATAGTCCTCGCCGATGAGCCCACGGGCAACCTTGACCTCCGCACGGGAAAGGAAATAATAGCCCTCCTCAAAAAACTCAATAGGGAAAAGGGAGTAACCATCATCTCCGCTACCCATGACCTTAAGATGATTGATGTCTCGGATAGAGTTGTCTGGATAAGAGACGGGAAGATTGAAAGAATTGAGGAAAGAGAAAAATTAGAGCTGAAAGTAGGCGAAATAGAGGGAGAAGAAGTAGGTTAAGAATAAAGAACCTCTCTAAAATGCTCCCTTTACCCCTGGAGGAAGAACTCCTCCTCTCGGTGCAAAAGCCTGCTCGTTACATCAATGGCGAATGGGGTTGTGTGGAGAAAAATTGGGAGGATAATCCCATTCGCTTCTGCCTTATTTATCCCGATGTTTACGAGATCGGGATGTCCAATACCGCCATTCATATCCTTTATTACCTCCTAAATAGAATGGAAGGGGTTCTTTGCGATAGGGCTTTCTCTCCCTGGGAGGATTTTGATAACATCCTCACCTCCCATAATATCCCCCTCTTCGCTCTCCAAACGGGCAAACCTCTCTCCCAATTTACCGTCATAGGTTTTTCCCTTCAACACGAGCTCAATTACACTAACTTCCTTCAAATCCTCCACCTCTCCCGAATACCCCTCCTTTCCTCACAAAGGAGTGAGGAGCATCCCTTAATCATAGCTGGTGGTCCCGCCTGTTTCAATCCCGAGCCACTCGCTCCCTTCGTTGATGCATTCGTGATTGGGGATGGCGAGGAAGTGATAGGCGAAATCGTTGAGACGATTAAAAATTCTCGCTCCCGTGAGGAACTTCTGGAAAACCTGACCCAGATAGAAGGGGTTTATGTGCCGAAATTCTACGAGCCTATATATGATGAAAATAGCAATTTCCATTCCTTTAACATCTCCCCTCCTGCTCCCAAGAGGGTGAGGAGAAGAATCGTTGAAGACTTGGAAAAGGCTTTCTATCCCGATACTTGGCTTACACCTTATATCCAAATAGTCCATGACCGCCCTTCAGTTGAAATTATGAGGGGATGCACCAGAGGTTGTAGGTTCTGCCAGGCGGGAATGGTCAACCGCCCCGTGAGGGAGCGCTCCGCCGAGAGGGTTGTTTCCCTCGCCTCCTCCCTTGCCCTCTTCACCGGTGGAGAGGAAGTCGGGTTAATAGCTCTTAATCCCGCTGACCATTCCCAAATAGACGAGATTACCTCCCGTCTTTCCCAAATTCTTTATCCTCATAGAATAGGAATCAGCTTATCCTCCCTTCGTCTGGATACCTTTTCCCTTAAATTAGCGGAGGAAATACAAAGGGTGCGAAAGACAACATTGACATTTGCTCCCGAAACGACCCAACGCCTTAGAAATGTTCTAAACAAAAACATAACAGATGAGGAAATATTTAACACAATTGAAACCGCTCTTTCCCTTGGCTGGAGGGCTTTCAAACTCTACCTTATGATTGGTGTGCCGGAAGAACAAAAGGAAGACATAGAGGAGTTAGGGGAACTGATAAGGGGGATTCTCAAAATCGGGAAAAAACAGATAAAGCGCCTTCATCTGAGCGTATCCCCCTTTATGCCCAAGCCTCATACTCCATTCCAGTGGCGTCCTCAACTTCCCATCCCCATCCTTCAGGAAAGGATGCAGATTTTGCGAAAATCTGTTAGTGAAAAGAGGGTGGAAATAGACTTCCATTCCCCTTATATGAGCTTCGTTGAAACCGCTCTCGCAAGAGGAGATAGAAGGGTCAGCCGAGCGATTCTCAAAGCTTGGGAAAAGGGATGCAGGATGGATAGTTGGGAAGGGATTTTCAATTTCAATCGCTGGCTCTCCGCCTTTCAGGAAGTTTCAATTAACCCATATCACTATGTGGAAAGAGAAATCCCCTACGATGAGCCTCTCCCCTGGGAGATAATAGACATCGGTATCTCAAAGGAATTCCTTATACGGGAGAATGAGCGGGCTAAAAAGGGGGAAACGACCCCCGATTGCCGTTACTCTCCCTGCTCCGACTGTGGCGTTTGTTTTAATCTTAAAGTGAAAAACGAGCTCGCCTCATCAAAATGAAAGATTACTTATTGACATTATCAAAAAGGGGAAGGGCGAAATTCATATCCCATTTAGACCTTTATAGAACCTTGGAAAGAGCTCTCCGACGCTCTCTCCTCCCCATATCCTTCACTCAAGGCTTTAACCCTCACCCTGATATATCCTTTCTAACCGCTTTGGAGCTAGGAGCGACAAGCGATTGCGAGAAGGCGATAATAACATTAAGGGAACCTCTGCCACCCTTCCAAATCAAAGAGAGGCTCAATCGTTTCCTACCTCAGGGAATAAAAATTGAAGATGTTTCCCAGCTGGGGAATAAGAAAATAATCGCTGATAGCACCCTCTTTCGCTTAACAGTCAGCTTTTCGGAAGAGTTAGATAAAGAAAAAATAGAGGAAGCGATTGAAAAGTTAAAGTCTCTACCTTCCTTTACGACCCAGAGGGAAAAGAAGGGGAAAATAAAAGAAATAAATTTAAAAAATTTCTTAGGGGATTTAAGTTTAAGGGCTTTCGCTCCCGGTTACGCCGATTTGGAAGCCCTGGTTGCCATAACTCCCTCCGGTTCCATTAAGCCACGAGAAATCGTATACGCTCTGCAGACCTTCCTGCCTTCCTTAAGGCTTCTACAGGTGCACCGAGAAAAACTCTTCATAAAGGAGAAGGAGAAATGAGGAAAGAGGAAAGAATTCTTCTCGCCCACGGTGGAGGAGGCAGATTGACAAGGGAGCTCATTGAGGAGCTTTTCATTCCCTTCCTTAAGAATCCCTTCCTCCTCCCCTTGGAGGACAGCGCCGTTTTGGAGATAGAGAATTTGAAGCTTGCCTTCACTACCGATTCCTACACCGTTGACCCCATCTTTTTCCCAGGCGGCGATATTGGAAGTCTCTCCATCTACGGCACGGTGAACGACCTCGCAATGATGGGAGCTACTCCTCTCTTCCTTTCTTCCTCCATAATAATTGAGGAGGGATTTCCGATTGAACAATTGAAACGAATAACCCAGTCAATGGCTGAGGCATGTAGAAAAGCAGGAGTTTCCATCGTAACGGGAGATACGAAGGTTGTGGGGAAAAAAATGGCGGACAAGATATTCATAACTACCGCTGGAATAGGGATAATTCCCGCTGATTTATCCCTTTCTTTTAAAAACATCCAGCCGGGCGACCTCGTGATTTTAAATGGTCCAATTGGAGAACACGGTATTGCTATCCTAATTGAGAGAGAGGGCATATCTTTTGAAGGGGAGATAAAAAGCGATTCCTGCCCCCTCAATCACATAGTGAAGGAAATAATATCCATTAAGGGAATAAAGGCTATGAGAGACCTAACGAGAGGAGGATTGGGCGCTATTCTCTGCGAGGTAGCGGAAACAACTGGTTTATCCATTCACATAGATGAGGCGCTCATCCCCATAAAACCAGAGGTTTCTTCAGCTTGTGAACTTCTCGGATTAGACCCCCTTTATGTTGCAAACGAGGGAAAATTCATAGCAATCGTCTCGCCCGAGGCAAAAGACGAAGTTTTAAGAGCGATGAGGAAAAGGGAAGAGGGGAAAGAAGCACGGATAATCGGGCGGGTGGAGAGAAAACCCCAAGGAAAAGTCGTCCTCCATACCACCATTGGCGGTTCTCGCCTAGTGGAAATGCCACTAGGCGAGGAACTGCCTCGTATATGCTAAATCTTAATTGCTCTATCTCGCTCGACTTTGTTTCTTAACCACCGACAATACCCTCTCCACAAAAATCTCCTCGGGAAGGGCACCTTCTATCTCCACTACATCGTTCGCTATGGTCTTTGGAACTCCCCTTACCCTATATCTATTAGCAAGGTGGGGGAACTCTATCGCCTCAATCATATCCGCCCTGATATGGGGGGATTCTATAGCCATCCGATGCGCTGTCCTAACCGCAGAAGGGCAGTAAGGGCAGGTGGGGGTGACGAAAACCTGAATATGAATATCGCTCGTCAATTTAGCAAGCTTCTCCTTCGTTTCAGAAGAGAGAGAAGTTGTGCCCTGCGAGATATCTATTATATCTTCGATCAAAGAGCCGAATTCATATCCACTCGGTATCCCGAAAAATCGCACCCTCGCTGTTTCCTCCCCTTCCGGGATGAGCAATGTAGCGGGGATTTTATCCACCCCGTGCTTCTCAGCTAATTCCTTTTCCCCATAGAAATCATGCACCTCCAATTTCAACTTCGGGGAAAGCTGGGAAAGCTCCTCCAGGATTTGCCTCGTTTCCTTACAATAGGCACATTCCTCCCCAGGGACAACGAGGGGGCTCTCCCTCTGGGTAAACATAATTATCTTTACATCCTTCTTCAGCTTCTCAAGGAACAAATTCTTGATATACTCCCTGTCCTTGTCAGAAATAAGTGGCATCTCAACTTACCTCCTTTTTGCATTATTTATTTACTTTTAAAATATTTTCCAATGAATTTCTCACTGATTCCTTGCCGCTATAGCCAACGATTCTCCCTATTTCCTTCCCTTTCTTGAACACAATCATTGTTGGTGTTCCTATTATGCCGAACTTGTTCAAGAATTGTTCATTTCCTTCCTCATCCAATTGTAGCATTGCGAACCTCATCTTTCCCTTCATTTCTCCTGCTAGCTCTTTAAATACAGGCTCAAGCATCATACAAGCCCCGCATCCCGTTCTCCAAAAATCAACAACCGTTGGCATATCCGAGCTGATGAATTGGGAAAAGTTCTTCGCATTGAGACGCACGACATCCCCTTCCATCTTCTCGGTTTTTTTGCCTTTTGCTTCCACTTTCGTAGGGGGCATATTCCCAACAGGCGCATTTACAGTGGTTTCCGGCACATTAACAGAACGCTTTTCCTTTTTCCCGCTCAAGATAAATATAAAAGCTACAACGATAACCAAAAGCAGTATACCGCTAAGCAACCTTAAACGCATATTAACCTCCTTTTCTTTTAAAATACCCCTAGGGGGTATTTATAATTAATAGCAGGTTTTGACGATAAGTCAAATCCTTCACCAATGATTTATAGAAAGAAAGCCAGAAGCCAATGGAGGAAATGCCGAGCGTTCTCAATTTTTCCTTAACATTATCTTTTGGGAATTCCTCATCTATGCCTTTTATCTCCTTATAAATGGCGAGTTCCTCCTCTATTAACAAACACAAAGGCTTCACAACTTTCCTTCCGTTCTCAATGTAGGAGGGTAAGATATCGTCCCTAATGTCCCAGGTAAGTATCTGCCAAAGGGCATTTGCCACCGCATCCTCTAAGAGAGTGCCCTTTACCACAACCCCATCCGAGGGAATCTCGTCCTCTGACTCAACATCTCTTACCTTATAGCCCATTTCGGAGAGAAGAGCGCTCAAAGCTCGGCTATTCCCTTCCCATCTTATAACGAACAGCTCCTCCTCTTTCCTAAAAAGCCTATACCTATGCACGGTTTCCTCCACCCTCCTGTGAAGCCTTCTCATAAAACAATCCCTACAAAGGGTTAAATTATAGCTTCTTATCCTAAACTGTCCTTCGCCGCCGCAGATTTTACATTTCATTCCGCAGGTATCCCCAATTTATCAAAAAGACGCACAAGATATTCCCTTGAGCTCTTTACCTCTTCCTCCAAATTCGCAATCCGCCCTATATCCAAACCGATAACCCCTTTGAAATCGTGCTTCAATAACCCTTTTATTATTTCCTCAAAATCAATATTCCCTTTTCCCAGCCCAAGATGTTCGTTCACCTTCCCATCGTTGTCGGAGAGATGAACATAAAATATTCTCTTGCCCAGTTTCTCCACCGATAGGGCGAGTATCTCCTTTTGGGCGTTTAGATGTCCAGTGTCAAAGACAGCTCCCAAATTATCATCTCCCACCCAATCCATCAGGCGAAGGATACCATCCGTGGTGCAAATCATCTCTCCAACCCTCGGCTCCAAGCAAAAACGCAATCCGCCCTTCCTTGCCTCCTGGGCGCAGAATCGGAATGTATCAACCAAAACCTTCCATTGCTCATCCCAGCTGAAAGAAGGGTCTATTTCCACCTTGAACTGCAAGCCGAAATCCACCATCTCCTTATAGGGTTTATCGCCGATAAACTTTAGAGGAGGGGTGAAGCTATCGGTTTGGATGGTTTCACAGCCAAAGAAATTCGCCAAATCTATCCCCAATTTGAACAAATCCTTCGCTTTCTCCCTTTTTCCCTTATCCAGGCTCACGATATCCGCAAGAACAGGGCAGAAATTATGCACAACCAGCCCCAAATCATCGCAAAGCTTCTTTAATTCCTTCCTATTCTTATAGATTTCCCTCAAATTCTCCTCCCCTACCCCCTCCAGCTCAATGTATTTGAAGCCCAAATCCGCCATCTCCTTTACCACCTTGAAGGTATCCTCAAGGGAAGGCGGATAACCATACTTGCTTATAGCATATAACCAGCAAATGCCAATTCTCATCTCATACACCTCTTTTTAATT
>JBMFMH010000031.1:0-13509 GCA_049970775.1 bacterium
TACATCTTGTTGATTGTTGGTGTTGTTGTTATTATAATATAAAGTGGGGCGAGTGGCGGAATTGGCAGACGCGTCGGACTTAGGATCCGATGGGTTCAATACCTGTGGGAGTTCAACTCTCCCCTCGCCCACCAGAGCGGGCGTAGCTCACTGGGTAGAGCATCGGCCTTCCAAGCCGAAGGTCGCGGGTTCAAGTCCCGTCGCCCGCTCCATATTTTTTAAAAAGGAGGAATACCACTATGGATGTCTCCCAGGAAAAATTAGCCCCTTGTCTCCTCTCTCTAAATATCAAAGTGGAAAAGGAAAAAACTCAGGAAGCCATAAGCAAAGCGCTTGATTATTTCCGCAAAAGGGCAGAGGTGCCAGGCTTCAGAAAAGGCAAAGCTCCCCTCACCCTCGTCCGCAGATATATCGGGGAAGCACGCCTTAAAGAAGAAGCCAGCCGCATTCTAGCTGAGGAGGTTTATAAACAAGCTATAGCGGAATTGGATATCCATCCATATACAACCCCTGAAATAGAAATAGAGAGTTTTGATGAAGGAGAAGATGCCTTGATTAAAGCCAAGGTTTACACTCAGCCGGTTGTAAATCTTCCACCTTATGATTCCATTGAGGTTGAATACAAGGAGATAAAGGTGAAGGAGGATGACATAAAAAATAGATTGGATAGCCTTAGGCATCGCTTCGCGGAAGCACAACCTTTGAAGAGAAAAGAGGTGAAAAGAGGTGATGTTGTTGATATCGCCATCCAGGTTTTCCTTGAGGGGAAGCCCTACAGAGATGAGAAGAAGGATAGGATAATCGTTGGAGACGAAAGCCTCATCCCTCCAATAGATGTCCATATTGAGGGGATGAAGTTGGGGGAGGAAAAGGAGATAGAGGTAAGGTATCCCGAGGATTTCAACAATCCCGAGCTTGCGGGCAAAACTGCAACATTAAGAGTGCGGGTGGAGGGAATATACAAGCTCGTTTTGCCAAAGCTTGACGACGAGTTCGCGAAAAAAGCAAGCGAGTTCAACAGCTTGGAGGAGTTAAAGGAAAACATAAGGCAGGAGTTGGAGAGGGAAGCAAAGAAGGTTGCTGAGGAGCAGTTGGAGAGGGAGATTATCTCTCGTCTAATATCCCTTTCCCACGTGGAATTTCCCGAGCCTATGCTTCAGGAGGAGGTCACGGAGAGGTTCAAGCGTTTTATGGAGAACTTGGAGAGGCATGGATACGATTTGGATAGATATCTCTCCGAGAACAATTTAACCCTCGAGAGATTACAGATGGAATTGGAAAAAGAGGCGAAGGATATTCTGGTAAGGCGCCTCGTTTTGCAGGAAATAGGTAGGAAGGAAGGCATCAAGGTAAGTGAGGAGGACATAAACAAGAGGATTGAGCAGCTGGCGCAGGCGAACCAGGTTCCCTCTGATACTATGAGGCGTATACTTGAGGAGATGGGGAAAATGGAGGAGGTAATTGGGGGAATCTTCCTGGACAAGGTTCTTGAATTTCTCAAAAAATCGGTTAAAATTAGAAAGGAGGAAGAGAAATGAGCCTTGTGCCGATTGTCATAAAGCAGTCAGCGCGCGGTGAGAGAGCTTATGATATTTTCTCTCGCCTGCTTGAGGATAGGATTATCTTCATTGGAACCCCGATAAATAGTGAGGTAGCTAATCTCGTTATTGCCCAACTTTTGTATCTGGAGAGGGAGGATAAGGAAAAGGACATAGACCTCTATATCAATTCTCCCGGTGGGGAGGTCACGAGCGGGTTAGCCATATATGATACTATGCAGTTCATAAAGCCCGATGTATCCACGATATGCATAGGGCAGGCCGCTTCCATAGCTGCTGTTCTTCTTGCGGGAGGGGCAAAAGGGAAGAGGTTCGCTCTTCCCTATTCCCGCATACTTATCCATCAGCCCTGGGGGCAAATATTCGGGCAGGCTACTGATATAAAAATCCAGGCGGAGGAAATGATGAGGATAAAAAGGATAATCCACGAGATTCTCGCCCATCATACCGGTCAGCCCATTGAGAAGATAGAAAGGGATACGGAAAGGGATTATTATATGTCCGCAGTGGAGGCGAAGGAATACGGACTTATTGACAATATAATTTACCCCCGGGATAAGACTAAGGAGCTCCAAGTAGCGAAATGAGCCGACTTGAGGAGAGAAGATGTTCTTTTTGTGGTAGACCGGAGAGCAGGGTTGGTAGATTGATAATTGGGGAAAAGGGGGCAATCTGCCCAGATTGTGTTGAGATAGCAAGCGAGCTTTTGAAGGAGCAAGGGGTGAAGCCACAGAGGGCAGGCTATGTGGGAAAGCTGCCTAAACCTCAGGAGATTTATGATTTCCTCAACGAATATGTTGTTGGGCAAGAGCGAGCTAAGAAGATTTTATCCGTTGCAGTTTACAATCATTACAAGAGGATATCGTCCTCCAAGAGGGATGATGTTGAACTCCAGAAGAGCAATATCCTCCTTATAGGTCCCACTGGGGTGGGCAAGACGCTCCTTGCCGAGACCCTCGCAAGACGCCTTGAGGTTCCCTTCGCCATTGCGGATGCAACGACTTTAACTGAGGCGGGTTATGTAGGGGAGGATGTGGAGAATATCCTTCTCCGCCTCATTCAAGCTGCCGATTGGGACCTTGAGGCGGCGAAGAAAGGGATTGTTTATATAGACGAGATAGATAAGATAGCGAGAAAATCGGAAAATCCCTCAATCACGAGGGATGTATCAGGCGAGGGGGTTCAGCAGGCGCTTCTCAAGATTTTGGAGGGAACGATTGCGAATGTCCCTCCCCAGGGAGGGAGGAAGCATCCCTATCAGGAGTTCATCCCCCTTGATACAACCAATATCCTCTTCATTTGTGGAGGAACATTTGAGGGGTTGGACAAGATTATAGAAAGCAGAACGAAGAGCTCTGCAATAGGTTTTAGGGCGGAAGAGGATGAGGAAAGGGAGGGAATAATGCATAAGGTCCTGCCCGAGGATTTGCATAGGTTTGGGCTCATTCCCGAGCTCATCGGGCGTTTGCCCGTTATTGCTGTTCTTGACCCCTTGGGTGTTGAGGAGCTGAAGAGAATCCTCACGGAACCTCGTAATGCTCTCATAAAGCAATATCAGGTGCTCTTCCAAATGGAGGGGGTAGAGCTCGTGGTTGAGGAAGAGGCGATTGAGGAAATCGCCAGGGAAGCGATGAGGAGGGGAACGGGAGCGAGGGCGCTAAGGGGAATTTTGGAGGAAATTATGCTTGATGTTATGTTCAAGCTTCCTTCTATGAAAGGTGCAAGACGCTGTATTATAACGAAGGAAGCTGTGAAAGGAATTTCTTACCCCCTCATAGAGTTTGAGGGAGAAACTGCAGTTTCCTAAGGAGTGAATTGATTATGACGGAAGAAGAAAAACATATCCCTAGCGAGCTTCCTCTTATACCCCTGAGGAGGGGAACGGTGATATTTCCCAGTATATTAGCTCCCCTCGAAATCGGGCGTCCTCGTTCCTATAATGCTATTCAGGAAGCAGCTAAGAAGGATAAGCTTGTCGTTTTAGTGGCGCAAAAGGACCCTAACGAGGATGACCCCAGCCCTGAGGGTCTTTACGATGTGGGAGTCGTAGGGGAGATAGTGAGGATGCTGCCTCTCCCAAACAATACGGTAAGGGTTCTCATCGGAGGGGTAGCAAGGGTAAAGATAGAGGAATACCTGCAGACTGACCCCTTCTTTCTTGTTCGGATACAGGAACTTAAGGATATAGTGGAGGACATACCGGAGGTTGAGGCTAACAGGAGGCTCGTTATATCTCTATTTGAACAGCTTTGGCGTTTAAGCAGAAGCATATCCCCAATTGGGGAAACAATTCCACCGGAATTAGTGGGGGAGATTAAAACAATCACCGACCCTTCAAGGGTGGCGGATGTAATCGCTTATTATCTTGGACCTCCCTATTCAATAACTTTAGAGGATAAGCAATCCCTTTTAGCCACTCTCTCCGTGAAGGAAAGATTGGAGAAACTCGCCACTATATTGCGGAAGGAGTTAATGGTTCAGGAAATAGAGGGGAAGATAAAGAGCAAAGTGGAAAAGGAGATAGGGGAGTCACAAAGGGAATTCATATTGAGGGAGCGTCTCAAGGCTCTTCAGGAAGAATTGGGGATGAAGGAGGAGGGGGTATCGGAATACGAGGAGTATAAGAAGAAGATAGAGGCGGCGGGAATGCCTGAGGAGGTCAAGGAGAAGGCGATGAAGGAGCTGGAGCGTCTCTCTAAGATGCCGAGCATCGCTCCCGAGGCTGCGGTTATAAGGACCTGGTTGGATTGGTTGGTTGAGCTACCTTGGAACAAGCGAACGGAGGATAATCTGGATATAGAGTATGCGAGGAAGGTTTTGGATGAGGACCATTACGGCTTGAAGAAGGTTAAGGAAAGGGTTTTGGAGTTCCTCGCTGTGCGGAAATTGAGGGATAAGACGAAGGGACCGATTCTCGCCTTCATAGGACCGCCGGGAGTGGGTAAAACCTCCATAGGGCGTTCCATAGCGAGGGCTATGGGGAGGAAGTTCATAAGGATATCTCTTGGCGGGGTGAGGGATGAGGCGGAGATTAGGGGGCATAGGAGGACTTATGTGGGCGCTTTGCCGGGGAGGATAATTCAGGGAATGAGGACGGTAGGCACGAAGAATCCCGTCTTTATGCTTGATGAGATAGATAAGATAGGAATTGATTTTCGTGGAGACCCCTCCGCCGCCCTCCTTGAGGCGCTTGACCCAGAGCAAAACTATGCCTTTTCAGACCATTATTTAGAGGTTCCCTTTGACCTTTCGGAAGTGATGTTCATTTGCACGGGAAATGTTTTGGACACCGTTCCCCCTGCCTTGCAGGATAGGATGGAGGTAATAGAATTTCCCGGCTATACTGAGGAGGAGAAACTCAACATCGCTAAGTATTTCCTCTTGCCGAAGCAGAGAGAGGAACACGGCTTAAATGAGGAACTGCTTGAGATAACCGATGACGCCCTTATACGGATAATAAGGGAATACACGAGGGAGGCGGGAGTGAGGAATCTTGAGAGGGAGATAGCGAATATCTGCAGGAAGGTTGCGGTGAAGGTAGCGGAGGGGAAGGAGGAAAAGACTGTTGTAGATGCGGCGGATATTCCCGATTATCTTGGTGCTCCTCGCTATCGTTATGGAGTTGCTGAGAAGGAGGACGAGGTGGGAGTTGCTACAGCGCTCGTTTGGACGCCAGTGGGAGGCGATACTACCTCAGTGGAGGTGGCTGTTTTGAAGGGGAAGGGAGAGCTCATCCTTACCGGTAGGTTGGGAGAGGTTATGAAGGAGTCGGCGAGGGCGGCGCTTTCCTACATTCGCTCAAGAGCTAAACAGCTCGGTATAGATGAGCGATTCCAGGAGAAGACTGATATCCACATCCATGTGCCCGAGGGCTCAATCCCTAAAGACGGACCCTCGGCGGGGATAACGATAGCTTGTGCTCTCGCCTCCGCTCTCAGTGGGATTCCCGTGCGGAAGGATGTGGCTATGACAGGAGAGATAACCCTTCGGGGGAAGGTCTTACCGATTGGCGGAGTGAAGGAGAAGGTTCTCGCTGCTCACCGCGCGGGAATAAAAACGGTTATTTTGCCCAAGGAAAACGAAAAGGACCTCTCGGAAGTTAGCCCAAAGGTGCTTGAGGAATTGGATTTCAAATTCGTTGAGCATATGGACGAGGTTTTAGAAATCGCCTTAGCTAAAGAGAAGGCACCCGTTTTAGCGAGCAGAGGTGATGATAAGTGAGCATTTCCACTCGCTATGACCCTTTCTCCATTGAGGAGAAGTGGTATAAATATTGGGAGGAAAGAAACCTCTTCCTCCCCTCAGGCGAGGGAAAAAAATTCAGCATCACCATTCCTCCTCCCAATATAACTGGTTCCCTTCATATGGGGCACGCGCTTAATTACACGCTTCAAGACATCGTGGTGCGATACAAAAGGATGAGGGGTTATTCCGCTCTTTGCCTTCCCGGCACTGACCACGCCGGGATAGCCACACAGTATGTGGTTGAGAGGGAATTGGCAAAGGAGAAGAAGACGAGATTTGATGTGGGGAAGGAAGCATTCCTGCAAATGATTTGGGCGTGGAAGGAGAAATATGGGGACACGATAATAAAGCAGTTCAAGAGGATGGGTTATTCCTTTGATTGGAGCAGGCTCCGCTTCACCCTTGATGAGGCGTATTCCAAAGCGGTAAGGACTGCTTTCGTCCGTCTTTATGAGAAGGGGCTCATCTATAAAGGGTTAAGGATGGTTAATTGGTGTCCTCGCTGTCAAACCTCTCTCTCAGACCTTGAAGTTGAAAACAGGGAGGAGGAGACAAAGCTTTATTACATCAAATATCCCTCAGATAACGGTGCCTTCTTCATAACCGTCGCTACCACAAGACCAGAAACGTTGCTGGGGGATGTTGCGGTTGCGGTTCATCCCGACGACGATAGATACAAGGAATGGGTCGGGAAAATGTTCGTCCTCCCCTTTACTGGAAGGGAGATACCCCTAATAGCTGACCCTATTGTTGACCCAAACTTCGGCACGGGGGCAGTTAAAATCACTCCTGCTCACGATATGGACGATTACGAGGTGGCGCTGAGACATAACTTTGACCCTAAGGAGATATTGAAGAAGTTCGTGATAATGGATAAGAAGGGGAAAATCGTTAAGGTAAAAGGATATGAGGGATTGGATAGATTCGTGGCAAGGGAGAAGATAGTTAAAGAATTGGAGAAGGTTGCTCTATTGGAGAAAGTGGAGCCCTATACGACCGTTATCGGGCATTGCTATAGATGCGGGACAGTCATTGAACCTTATCTTTCTGAACAGTGGTTTTTGAAGATGGACGAATTGGTGAAGCCAGCGATAAAGGTCTTAGAGGAGGAGCGGATACGGATAATACCGGAGCGCTTTAAGAATATCCTTTTGAATTGGCTCTATAATATCAAGGATTGGTGCATATCTCGTCAGATATGGTGGGGACATCCTATCCCTCTCTATAAATGCGTTTCTTGTAACAGCTATTTTGCCTCTGAGGAGAAGATGACGAAATGCCCAAAGTGTGGGAAGAGGGTGAAGCAGGAGGAAGATGTCTTGGATACCTGGTTCTCCTCCGCCCTCTGGCCTTTCGCTACTTTGGGCTGGCCGGAAGAAACGAGGGATTTACGCAAGTATTATCCCACCGATGTCCTCTTCACGGCGAGAGACATTCTTTTCCTTTGGGTGGGAAGGATGATAATTATGGGGATGGAGTTTATGGGGGATGTTCCCTTTGAGAAGGTCTATGTTCATCCTACCGTCCTCACCGAGAAGGGAAAGAGAATGAGCAAATCCTTGGGGACTGGTATAGACCCATTGGAGCTCGTGGATAAGTACGGGGCTGATGCGGTCCGTTTTGGGCTCTCCGTGCAAGCCTCAACTGGGCAAGACCTCCGTTTTTCCACCAACAGGATAGATATGGCGAGGGCTTTTTGTAATAAGATATGGAATGCTACCAGGTTCGTCCTGCTCAACATCGCCAAAGAGGTGAAGCCTATAGAGGAGGTGAAAATAGAGGATACCTTTGATAGGTGGATACTAACGAGGCTTCGCCGGGCGATACGAGAAACAACGAAAGGATTGGAAAGCTACAATTTTGATGCAGCTGCCCTAGCTATTTACAACTTTTTCTGGGATGATTTCTGCGATTGGTATATTGAAATTTCAAAGCAGCGCATTCAAGAGGAGACGGTTCAATCTATCCTCAAAGAAGTGCTGGATGTCTCCTTACGCCTCCTTCATCCCTTTATGCCTTTTGTAACCGAGGAGCTTTGGCAGAAGCTACCGCATCAAGGGGAGAGCATATCCATCGCTCCCTGGCCGGAGGAAGGAAAATATCCCTTAGACGAGGAGATTGAGAAAAGGGTTGAATTCTTCCAGGAGATAGTGAAGGAAACGAGAAATATGAGAAAGGTTTTGGGTTTTGTCCCTCGGACAAAACCCAAACTTCTCCTTTACTATAATGAGGCTGATGTTCCTCACCTCGGGGAAGGGGAAAGGGAGATAATGAAGTTTCTCTGCACGCTAAGCGATGTTAGAATTCTTCGGGAGCCTCCCTCAAAAGGAAGATATATGAGGTCAAGGGTGGGTAATGTTGACCTGTTTTTGGAGATGAAGCAAGCGGGAACTATGGAGGAGGAGATAGAGAGAACGAGGAAAGAGTTGAGGGAGATTGAGGAGCAGTTGGAAAGGGTGGAAAGCAAGTTGATGGACGAGGTATTTCGTGCCCGTGCACCTCAGGCTGTCTTGGAGAAGCAGGAAGCGATAAAGGAGGAGCTTCTGGAAAAGAAGAAGCTCCTTTTGGAGCGTCTCTCTCTCCTCACGGGAACGGAGGAACAAAGTGGGAGGGAATAAGCTATGCCGATTTCCAATGCTCAAATCGCCCAAGTTTTCTATCGCATAGCGGAGTTATTGGATATCAAGGGGGAGAATCCCTTTAGGGTGAGGGCTTATGAGAAGGCGGCGTTGGTTATCGAATCCCTTTCTGAACCGGTGGAAAAGATTTATAGAGAGGGACGGCTAACGGAGGTTCCGGGAATTGGGAAAAGCATAGCGGAAAAGATAGGGGAATTGATTGAAACGGGGCGTCTCTCTTATTTGGAGGAATTGGAAGCGAGCATTCCCGCAGGTGTCGTTGAGCTTTTGAAGATTCCCGAGGTGGGACCGAAAACAGCCTGGCTCGTTTACAATCAGCTCGGGATAAAATCAATTGAGGAGATGGAGCAGGCTGCACGGGAGGGCAAATTAAGAAACCTCCCGGGGCTTGGTCCAAAGACCGAGGAGAACATCCTTAAGGGAATAGAGAGGTTGCGGAAATTTGGAGAGCGTGTCCCTTTGGGAATCGCCTTGCCGTTCGCTAGGCAAATCGTTGAATGGTTGAGGGAAAGGGCACCGATAGATAAAATAGAGCCTGCCGGCTCGCTGAGGAGGAGAAAGGAGACCATCGGGGACATTGACATCTTGGTCACCTCCACCCAGCCGTTAGAGGTTATGGATGCCTTCGTTTCCCTACCAGTTGTGCGGGAAGTTTTAGCGAAGGGGGAAACGAAGACAAGCGTGGTAACGGAGATGGGCATCCAAATGGATGTGAGGGTAGTTGAGCCCGATTGCTTCGGTGCTGCCCTCCAATACTTTACTGGCTCTAAGGAGCATAATATCCATCTCAGGAAGATAGCGCAGGATATGGGATTGAAGATAAGCGAGTATGGTGTTTTCAGGGGTGAGGAGAAGATTGCGGGGGTGACGGAGGAAGAGGTGTATAAAGTTCTCAATCTGCCTTGGATTCCTCCCGAGCTTAGGGAGGATAGAGGGGAAATAGAGGCGGCTGCTGAGGGCAATCTGCCCCAGCTTGTTGAGTTGAAGGATATAAGGGGAGACCTTCATATCCATACCAAGCATTCCGATGGAAACTTCACTATAAAAGAGATGGCTTTAGCGGCGAAAGATTTAGGCTATGAATACATAGGTATCGCCGACCATACAAAGGGATTGGGAGTGGCAGCGGGACAGGATGAAGAGGAAATTTTGAAGGAGAAGGAGGAAATAGAGAGATTAAACGAGGAGCTTGAAGGGATAAAGGTGCTCGCTGGGGTTGAGGTTAACATAAGGATGGATGGAACGCTGGATATAGATGAGGAGGTTTTGGAGCAGTTGGATTTCGTCATTGCCTCCGTTCATAGCGCTTTTAAGCAACCGAAGGAAGTGATGACGGAGAGGATTTGCAAGGCGATGGAGAGGGAGGTTGTGGATATTCTCGGGCATCCAACGGGGAGGCTCATCGGTAAGAGGGATGCTTACGAGGTGGACACGGAGAGGTTGATAGATGAGGCGGTAAGGACGGGAACGATTCTGGAGATAAATGCTTTCCCCGATAGAATGGACTTGCCCGATATCCTCTGTAGAGCAGCTAAGGCGAAGGGAGCGAGATTCGCGATTAACACCGATGCCCATAGCATAGACCAACTGAATCTAATTGAGTATGGAGTTTCCACAGCGAGGAGAGGTTGGTTGGAGAAAAAGGATATCGTCAATTGCCTTCCTCTGAACGAGCTTCTTAAGATATTTAAGAAATAAAAAGGAGTGGTAGGAATGATTGAGAAGATAGAGAAGAGAGACGGAAAAATAGTTCCCTTTGAAAGGGAGAAGATAACCAATGCCATCTTCAAAGCTATGGAGGCGGTAGGTGAGCCTGATTACGAGCTCGCTGATAAGCTGAGCAAAAGGGTTGTGGAGATACTGGAGGGAAAGCTTCAGCCCGGTCAGATTCCCAAGGTGGAAGAGGTGCAGGATATCGTTGAGGCAGTGCTCATAGAGGAGGGGAAAGCAAGGGTAGCGAAAGCCTATATCTTATACAGAAGGAAGAGGGCGGAGATACGCAAGGAGAAACAGCAAATCCTCAATAAGGCGGAGATAGACGAAGTAGATAAAAGGTTTGATATAAACGGACTGCGTGTGCTCGCTTCCAGATACCTAAGAAAAGACCCCCAAGGGAGGGTAATTGAATCCCCTAAAGAACTTTTTCAAAGGGTCGCAATCCACATCGTTCTGCCCTCAATAATGCACGATGAAAGGGTGTTCCAAAGGGGAGGGAAGCCCCTTCCCAAAGAAAAAATCAATCCCGCTCAATACGAGGGGAAATTGAGGATAGGTAAATATACACTAAATCCTTTCCATATAGAGGCGCTCTTCAGGATGTATGAGAGATTCAACAAGAAGGGAATGATGAAGATTCCCCTTTCCCAATTGCTTGATATGTTAAGCAAAGGTGAATTTGATGGATATGAGGGGGAGTTGGAGGATTATTATCAGGTTATGGTGGATAGGAAGTTCTTCCCCAATACTCCTGCCCTTGCCAATTTCGGCAGAGAATTGGGAATGGGGCTTGCCTGCTTCGTCTTGGATATAGAGGATAGCCTCTACTCCATTATGGAAACCCTTAAAAACGCCGCTTTGATTTTCAAATCGGGAGGTGGGGTAGGATACAATTTCTCCAAGCTGCGACCAGCAGGGGATTTCGTCAAAAGCACGGCGGGAACAGCCTCAGGACCGGTTACTTTTATGACCCTTTTTGATAAAATGACAGAGGTAATCAAGCAGGGTGGAATTAGAAGGGGAGCGAATATGGGGATATTGAACTCCAATCACCCAGATATAGAACAATTCATCACAGCTAAAAGGGGCAATCTTCAATTGAGGAATTTCAACATTTCAGTTCTCATAAAGCCGGAATTCTGGGACTATTATCGGGAAAGAAAACCTTATCCCTTAATCAATCCCCGCACTGGGCAGGTAGTGAGGTATATAGACCCGCAGGCATTGTTTGACCTCATCGCTTATCAAGCTTGGGAATCCGCTGAGCCTGGGGTAATCTTCGCTGATAACGCTAATAAATACAATCCTTTCCTCAAGAGCCTCGGTCCAATTGAAACGACTAATCCCTGCGGGGAATCCCTCCTTTATCCGAACGAATCCTGCGACCTCGGTTCAATCAACCTCTGGGCTTTCGTTAAAATAAAGGAGCATAATGGGAGAAGAGAGGTTTCAATAGATTGGGATGACCTCGCGAAAACAGTTAAATTGGCGACGAAATTTCTTGATAACATCCTTGATGTTAATCATTATCCCCTCCCCGAGATAGAGGAGATGAGCCTCAATACGAGGAAAATCGGCTTGGGAATTATGGGATTGGCTGACCTTCTCTATGAGTTGGAGGTTCCCTACGATTCGGAGGAGGGAAGGGATTGGATGGGAAAATTGATGGAATTCGTCAATTTTCACTCCAAGATTGCATCCATTGAGCTGGCGAAGGAAAGGGGGAGTTTTCCCTTTTTCAAAAAGAGCTTTTATCCCGAGGGGAAGCTTCCCTTTAGGGGGTTCTATGAGAGGGATGGTTGGCGCCAGGATTGGCAAAGCATTGTTGAGGGGATAAAGGCTTATGGGTTGAGGAATGCTTATACAACGATAGTTGCCCCCACGGGAAGCATATCTATGATCGCGGGTTGTTCCGCTGGAGTTGAGCCGAATTTCAGCCTCGTCTACGAGAAAAGGGTTTCCATAGGCACATTCTATTATGTTAACCCCGTTTTTGAAAGGCTTATGGAAAGGGAAGGGCTCTTTGACGAGGCGCTCATCAGGGATATTGCGGAAAACGAGGGCTCCTGCCAAAACCTACCCTATATTCCCCCTCGTTTGAAGCGTATCTTCGTTACATCTTTGGATATTTCCGCTGAGGACCATATAAGGGCGCTTGCGGAGATACAGAAGTGGACTGATTCCTCGGTATCAAAAACGATAAACTTCCCCGCTACCGCAACTGTTGAGGATATAAAGAGAGCCTATCTTCTTGCCCACGAGCTTGGCTGTAAGGATATAACTGTGTTTAGATATAAGTCAATAAAGGGTGTATATGCGTTTGGCGGTGGTAAGGAAGGGAAGGGGAAAGGGGAGGAGCTGGCGGATATGAAGGATGTGAAGGCTAAGGGTCCCTCCATTTATCTGAAGTTGGGTCCGAGCGAGGAAAAGCCTCAACCTCAAGAGGATGAGGAGCTTTGCCCTGTTTGTCAGACCCCTTTGCTTCAGCAGGAGGGATGCAAGATATGCCCTAATTGTGGCTGGAGCCTTTGTGCTGCGGGATGATATTCGTTCTCACTGGTAAGGGAAAAGGGAAAACGACATCGGCGATTGGGATGGGGATGAGGGCGGTGGGGGCAGGGAGGAAGGTATTGATGGTTCAATTCCTCAAGGTGCCGACATCTGAGGCTAAGGCTTTAGCTAAAGTTGATAATTTCGTTTTGAAGACCTTTGGAGAGAAGGGATTTCCCGTTTCCGAGGAGGTTTTAAGGAAGGTGCATTTCAGTGGGATGAGAGAGATTACGGAGAGGGATAAGGAGTTAGCGAGGGAGGGTTTCGCTTTGGCGAAGAGATGGGTTGAGGAGGGGAAATGCGATTTTCTCATATTGGATGAGCTTACTTGGGTGCTGAATCTATCTTTGCTTGATAAAGATGAGGTGCTCGCTTTCCTCAAAGAAAACAGAGAAAAGATTGACATAGTGATAACGGGGAGGGATTGTCCGGAGGAGATTTTGCGACTTGCTGACCTGATAACGGAGATGAAGATGATAAGGCATCCCTATGAGAGGGGGATAGGACCTCGTAAGGGGATAGAGTATTAAAAGAAGCCAGCGTTTCAAAAAATTAAGCTTTCTCTATAAAAAGGTTGACGAGGTATTAGATTAGGATATAAATAGAAAAATCTAAAAAAGGGAGGTGTTTAAGATGCAAATAGAGGAAAGATTGGTAAGATTGGAGAAGGAGAATAGGAGATTGAAACTGATGTTTCTCTCCCTCCTGCTATGTATAGGTTTGGCTTTCTTCTTGGGAGCTATAACTAAGAAGGAAGCAAAAAGTCAATTCTTTCCCCAGATTTCCACCAACCGCTTGTC
>JBMFMH010000031.1:13609-16453 GCA_049970775.1 bacterium
TTTCTTTATACGACAATTTAGGCTACGAAAAATTCTCTAAGTAAAAATATTATTCCTCCAAAATTAGGGGGCGGGAGCGGTAGGCTCCCGCCCCCTTATTTATCAGCTTTTTTCTTCCCTTTCTCCTTCCCCTTCATTATAATTTTAAAAATCTTCGCCCAGCAAAGGAGTTGAGAGAATGGGAGAGCTTCTTCTTCTTTTCCTCCTTTTTGCACCTATATCCCTCTTCGCAGGAGAGGCGATTGTCTCCGTTGATATATCCAAACCCCTACACAAGATTAGCCCCCTCCTCTGGGGCATCTTCTTTGAGGAAATCAACCACGCCGGTGATGGCGGTCTCTACGCCGAGCTGGTGAGAAATCGGGACTTTGAAGAGGCTGATAAACCAATAGGTTGGTCTATCGTCAGGGAAGGCGAGGCGGAGGGCGATATCTCTATTGATGCAACCCGCCCCTTGAGCAAGGTTAATCCCCGTTCGCTAAAGATTTCCGTCAAGAAATTAGGAAGGGGTAGGTTTGGGGTCGCTAACTCCGGCTTTTGGGGAATAAAAATAGAGAAGGGAAGGCTCTATGACCTATCCCTTTACGCCCGCTGTGATTCCCTCTATAGGGGGGATATCCTTGTAACTTTGGAGCATCCCAGCGGGTTCGTCTATGCTCAATCCCGCATCCAGGGATTGGAGTTCGGCTGGAAGAAATTCCAGGTCGTCCTCCACGCCGAGGATTCCTTTCCTTCCGCTCGCCTCGTCATCTATGCCACTTCCCCCGGAACAATCTGGCTTGATATCGTCTCCCTTATGCCGAGGGATAGATGGAAGGGATTGCCCTTTCGTTCCGACCTTATGCAGATGCTTGCCGATTTGAAGCCTTCTTTCATCAGGTTTCCTGGCGGCTGTTTCGTTGAAGGGGAAAGGCTTGACCATGCCCTTCGTTGGCGTAATACGATTGGCGATATCTCCGAGCGCCCCGGAAGGTGGTGTATTTGGGGTTATCGCACGACGGAGGGGTTGGGACTTCACGAGTATCTCCTTCTCTGCGAGGCTTTAGAAGCTGAGCCTATCCTTGTCGTCAATTGTGGGATGTCCCATCAAGAAGTTGCTCCCCTTGAGGAAATGGATGAATGGATAGAGGATGCTCTCGCCGCCATCGAATATGCTATCGGACCAACAACGAGCAAGTGGGGAGCTCTGCGGGCGAAAAACGGTCATCCCCATCCCTTCAAACTTCGCTTCGTTGAAATAGGAAATGAGAACTCCGGACCCGCTTATGAGGAAAGATATGCTCTCTTCTATAAGGCAATAAAGGAGAAGTATCCCAAACTGAAATTAATCGCTAATGTCCCCGTTAAAAGCGCCCCAATGGATATCGTTGATGAGCATTTCTACAATTCGCCGGAGTGGTTTATCGCAAATTCTAATCGCTATGATAGATATGAGCGCAAGAGTCCCAAGATATTCGTGGGCGAATATGCTGTTACGGAAAAATGTGGGAAGGGAAACCTCAGGGCAGCAATTGGAGAAGCAGCTTTTATGACGGGATTGGAAAGGAACAGCGATATAGTCATTATGGCATCCTATGCCCCTCTATTCGTGAATGTCAATGACCGCAGATGGAATCCCGATTTAATCTGCTTTGATAATGCCAATGTTTACGGCACCCCTTCCTATTATGTGCAAAAATTGTTCAGCGAGAACAGAGGTGATGTCGTCCTGCCAGTTGAGGTTAAAATGAAAGGGGAAACACCCGCTCTTTCTGGGACAATTGGGCTTGGCACCTGGTTAACCCAGGCTGAATTCAAGGATATCAAGGTATTCAAAGGAGAGGATGTTTTATATCAAGCTGATTTTGAGAAGGGCTTAGAGGGATGGAGGATTGTTAGTGGCGATTGGCAAGTGGAGGAAGGAGCGCTTCAGCAAAAATCATCGGAGGTGGATAGGAGGATAGTATTAACAAATGCTGGGTGGAGCGATTACACGATAAGCTTGAAGGCGAGGAAATTGGGTGGAGCGGAAGGATTCCTCATAATGTTCGCTGTGAAAGATGATAACAACTGGTTTTGGTGGAACATAGGTGGTTGGGGAAATACTCGCCACGCTGTGGAGATGTGTTTGGGAGGCAACAAGAGCGTCGTTAGCGAGATGGTGGAGGGAAGCGTTGAAGTGGGGCGTTGGTATGATATAAAGATAGAGCTGAAAGGCAACAAGGTCCTCTGCTATCTTGATGGGCGGTTAATACACGATATTGAGGTGAAGATGCCCTCTCCTATTCTCGTTTCCGCTACGAAGGCGACGGGGAGCGGGGAGGTGTTCGTCAAGGTTGTGAACACGAGCGATGAATGGCAAGATATTGAGATGGAGCTAAACGGTGGCAGGCTTCAGAAACAAGGCGAGGTGATTATCCTCACTGGTAATTCTCCCGATGAAGAAAACGATTTCTCTCAACCAAGGCGAGTAGCACCTCTGAGCAGAGCGCTTGAAGAAGTTAGCGATAGATTTTCCTATAGCTTGCCTCCCTATTCCTTGACAATTTTCAAATTGAAGGAAGCGAAGTGAACATAAAGCTACTGAGAATAGGGATAAAAGGCATTGGCAGAATAAAGAGGTTATTGGATTCTGATTTTTCTTGGGTTTTGTTGAATAATTCTGGAAAAGGAGAAAATGACCGGTTTGGTTGCATAATTCAAAAAGAGAGGAAAATAGCATGTATTCCTCCCTATTTACTACCAACAAATAGAGCGATAAAGGAAAAGATTTGAATAAATAAAAAGATAGTTTTACAGGATTTTAAACAAATGTCTTTTTGTAGGATTTATGCAACAACACCTTTTATTCATCCATGGGAAAAA
>JBMFMH010000032.1:0-16438 GCA_049970775.1 bacterium
TTACTTCCACTCCCTACCTTTCCAATCTTCCACCAATACTTTACCAGCCATCCTCGGGATTTCATAAACCACTTCCCTCTCCTCTCCCGGAAGGAGGGTGAAATAGTTATCGCTGAATATGGGCTGAACCTTCAACCCATCTGCTTTTATACTCAGGAAAAAGGCAATCTGAGCTGAACAATTCTTCACCCTCATAATCTCTATCTTGCCTTTCCTTCTCCTTTCAATTCGCAGATTTGCTGAAGGCATATCATCCAATCCCCCTGCCTCTTCCCTAAGGTTTCCTATCTCGTTTTCCCTATGAGCGAGATAAAGGAAAAGCCTTGCGAGGAAAAGCGGATATCTATCCCAAGCCTTAATCCCTCCCGCCCATCCACCCCTTAAACCAGATGTGTAGGCAAGGCATCGCCCCTTTCCCCATTCAACTTCCGCCAATAAAGGTGAACCATTAGAAAGGGAAAGGAGGATTTTCGCCCCATTCTTTACCTTCTCTTCATTATAACCGCTTATCGTTATTGAGGAAAAAGACAAATCCTGAAGTATGGGGTGCTCCCTTTCGCCCTTAATTATTCTTAAATTCAAGTCTTGTCGGAGGGAGCCCTCCTTAAAGATGAATGGGGATATCTCCTCTATTATGGTTCCCTTCAAACCACCTTCGGCGTAAGCATTCCATCCACCATCCAGAAGAAGCCCCTTACCGCTTCTAACCAATTCCCCTATCCTTTCCATATCTATTCTTTTCAATCTGCCTCCAATACCCTCGCTTTCACCGATAACGAAGCAGGCGTATTTAGCTAAATCGGGAAGGGAATCAGGAGTGCTGATGTCAAACTCTATCCCAAAAGGAAGGAGCAAGCTGGCTATTTCCCTCCAACCCTCCGCTTCCTGCCCGATGGAGGAAAGAATAGCCAGCACCTTCACTGGTGGTTTCAATGCCTCTCCTACCCTCACCACTGGAATGGGGTAAACCTTATCAGCTATAAGCTTCTCAGCTTTCACCAACCTCGCAAGCAGAAAGAGGGCACCTTCTTTATAATTTTTGGTCAATTGAAAATCAATGCTCCAAAGTTTCTCGGCGCTTTGGGGTTGAAGGATTGCTTTTTTTACGAACCGCTGGAGGATTCTCCTCGGCGAGGCAATGAGGAAAATCGCCTCACAAACTTCTTTCTTTTTCGTTAGGTTTACCCCATAAAGATTGATGTTGAGCTGGTCTCCTGCCCTAAGTATCGGTTTATCGTAATCCACTGCTATATTTAGGGGTGAACTGGCTTTCTTGAACCAATACAGAGAAGGCTTAGGGTTTCCATACCAATCCACCATACTCCAGGAGATGTTCGGCCAGGGGTCGTTGAATTGCCAAATCAAACATCCCGAATTGCGCCAGATATTCTTGAGGCAGGAATCCAAGTTGAATTGATAGGTTAAAGATTGAGCGAGCTGTGCCTTTTTAACAAAATTTTCCAAATCACTCAAATTACCATATTGTTTCGCATACATAGCGATTTTACCTGCATCAGCAAGATGGTAGCTCCACTCATCAGAGGGAGGGAAAATTTTCCCTTTGGAAAGGAATTTAAATATATCCTCAACAGGAGGAGGCGCCTGAAGCCCTGCCTCGCTGCGGAAAACGGTGAATTGGCGATAGTTTGTATAGGGAGCGGAACCATGCCAAACGCTCCAATCGTGAACATCTCCACCATAGGGAGAGGCTCGGTGGAAGGGGCGTGTCCCATCAAGGCTTCGGCAAAGTTTATCCAATCCATCAACCAATGACTTGTTGCTTTGATTGTCCGGGTCAAACTCATTCCCACCACACCATAGCGCTAAACTCGGATGATTTCGCAGGCGAAATATCGCATCCCTTGCGTTCTCAAGGAAAGCCTCCCTTGGTAAATTGGGATAGTCCGCACAAGCTAGGGGAAACTCCTGCCAAAGCATAATACCGTATCTATCGCAAAGCTCGTATAAGGTGTCCTCCTCTATTATCCCGCCACCCCAGATTCTAAACATATTTATACCCGCGAGCCTCGCCAGCTTTATCAACCTCTCGTATCTATCCGGGGATAAATCAAAAAGGGAATCCACCGGAACCCAATTCGCTCCCTTGCAATACACCCTCACACCATTGACCTTAACAATCCATCCGTAAAGCTCGTTTGTGTTTGGGTTTTTCTCCCATTCCAATTCCCTTGCTCCCCAGATGAAGGATAATGAATGAGAAAGCGATTCCTTATAGTAAGCGGAAAGGTAGATTTTGTAAAGGTTTTGCGGTCCATACCCAGCTGGATACCAAAGCTTGACACCGGGGAGGATAAATTGCAAACTCAAACTCCCCTCACCTTTCTTCACTTCCACTTCCCTTCTTAATTCCAAAATCCTCCCCTTGAAATTTAGTCCCTCCATCTTAAGCGATATCCAAGCTTTCCCTTCAATATTTGAATCATAATCAATCAGCAGATTTAAAACCGCTTTTCCTTTTTCTATTTTCAGCAATTTGAGGAAGGGATGCTTCAAAAGGATTCCCCTGCTTTCAATTATTTCCACGGGACGCCAAACTCCTATGGGGATTATGCGTGGGGCGAAATCCCAACCATAGGACATCTGGCAAGCGATAGCTCTCGTCCTCTCCCTCTCCGGCGTAATGATTATCTTCAGTTTATTTTCTCCATTAATGAGAAAATCTGTTATCTCCCATAAAGGCTGGGCGAACATCCCTTCCACTTTGCCAAGGAGCCTCTCGTTAAGATAGACCTCTCCCCTTGGCGCTATTCCATTCAACTTGAGAAAATACCTTTTCCCCTGTTTTTTGCGGAAAGAAAAATCCTTCTCATACACCCAGGTTTCCTTTTCCACCCATTGGGATTCCTCGTTCCTATTGGAAAAATAAGGATTGGGAATCAATTGGCTTTTATAAAGCGCCTGCTTAACAGTAGAGGGGACATCAATGGTTGTCCTCACCCTACCGTCCAGGGTATGGACAACCCACCCTTTGTTCAAATTAAAAGGGAGAGCAGACGAAATTAGTAAAATCCCAAAAGTTATTAATAAGAAGGTTCTCCTCATCCCTTGTAATCCATTACCTCCTCAAGAGTTTGGCAGATTGCCTCAATGTTCTCCAAGGGCACATCTGGCTCACATTCGGCATAAAGCATCAAGCCTCCCTCAGGCATATACAAAGCTTCCACCGCTTCCCAAATGTGTTTTCTTATTTCATCAGGGGTTGCAAAGGGGAAGAGCTGGCGGTCCAAATCCAAGTTTATGCAAACCCTCCCCTTACAGGTTTTCACTATTCCCTCCAAGGTATTCGCTCTTATCTGGGGATTTATGATGTTCATTCCCGCCTCAATTAGGTCGTCCATTATCTCAAGGATATGTCCATCGCTATGGAAATATACATAGGCTCCTGCCTCCCTAACCCTGCCGAACATCCTCTTAAAGCAAGGGGTGAAATATTTCCTGAAATGGCGTGGGCTGATTGGGAGGCTCTTCTGTGCCCCCAAATCGTCCCCGAAACTGATTATATCAGCCCCTATTTCCAACCACTTCTCAATGAAACGCATATTGTGTTCCAAAACCATATCTATGAGCCTTTGCAGGCGAGGGTCCTCGCTAGCGATATCAATCATAAAATTCTCAAAGCCTCTGAGGTAGTATATCCTCATATACATTGCCCCGTGAGGAAGCCATCCCCAAGCTAAATTTCCCTCCCTTTTTGTCCTTTCAAAATTTCTTCTCATTTCCTCCCAATCGGGTGCCGGTCCCCTATCCCATTGAACGAGTGGGTCAGGAACCTTATAGGTATCAAGGGCATTCCAATCCTCTAAAGGGTGTCCGACCACTATACCCTCCATTCCCTCCTCAATATTTTCCCAAACGCATCCCCAAGAGTCGGTGAATCTTCCCTTGCGATAGCCGGGGTCATAAACCGCATCGTAATTTATGCTTCCTCTTTTGAAATTTGGAAAGAGGCGAGGGTGTTTGAGGACAACCTCTTCCAAAGCCTCCCTATATTTTCTCCAAGTAGCGGGCATAATTCCCACGGAACAAGGAATCCACTCAGGATAGCGGAAATCAACTACTCTCAAAAAATTCTCCGCTTCTCTTGTCCAATTTCTCGGCTCCATCGCCATCCACTGTCACCTCATAACTTTACTTTAAATGTCTTTATCTCAAAGGGATGGACGGTAAATACGAGGCTGTCGCCGGCGACCTCCACTTCCCCAATTGCTCTTTCCAAAAGGTCGCATTCAACCGCTTCCTTTATATCCCTTGGTAGTTTAATTCTTCCCTTCGCCCAGCTTCCTAACGGTTCATAACAGCGGATTATTAGGGAAGAATCATCCTCTGCCCTCTTAACTGCCCCTATTATAACCCCTTCGGCCGAAAGGAACGAGTACTCTCTGGGAAGCTCCCCGTGGTGTAATCCCTCTCTATGAGCTATTAGGGGAACATTGAGGTCATAAGCCCATTCAACAGTTGAGCGCAATCCCGCTGAATGGGGATGCAAAGAATATGTGAACCAGTGCTCCCCTTGGTCAGCCTCGGGGTCAGGTGCTGTTGGAGCCCTCAACAAGCTGAGGCGCATAACATTTCCTCTTATATCGTATCCGTATTTGCAGTCGTTCATTAGGCTTACGCCATAAGCGGAATCGGAGAGGTCAGCCCATTTGTGACCGCTTACCTCAAATCTCGCCTGTTCCCAACTGGTGTTTGTATGGGTTGGTCTTTGAATGTTGCCGTAGGCGATGTTGTAGGTAGCGTAGCGAGCCCTTACATTGACCGGAAAAGCTACTTTCAATAATTTATGCTTTTCGTGCCATTCCACATATGTGACGAAATCAATACGAGGAATATCACGATAAATCGTTAAATCCTGCACCATCCTTGAATTTCCAAACTGCCATTCCAAACGGAGGATTCCCCTTAAAGGTCCTTTCTCAATCACCTGCTTTTTAGCTCTTCCCAGCTTCCAGAACTTCACCTCGTAGTCCTTTTCCACCTCCCAAGCATCGCCGATGTCGTGGAAGAGGAAGAAATCGTTGCCAGGAGCGGAAAGCACCTCCCTCTCGTTCTGCTTATCGTATAGCCTCGTTATCCTCCCTTCCTCATCAACATCCATACTGAACATCTCGTTCTCAAGATGGTCTTCCTCAACTTTCAGTCCACCCTCATTCGCTTCGCCCTCAACAACCTCATAAACTCTATAGCCCATCGCGGGAACATCGGCGAGAAATAGGAGCTTATTACCAACACGCTGACAGTCGGTGTCAACCTTAAACCCTTCGGGCAGCTCTATCTCAACAAGGGATTTTCTTGGGAAGGAGAGCGTGTTGAAAACAATGACGGCTTCCTTGCCTTTACCATTGGTATTTATCCTGCCACAAAGAATCTTCAAGGAATTAGCCTTTATCTCCTCGCCGATGGTGAAGATTTCCTTATAATCTTTCTCACTATCCACATAAACCTCGCCGATGGAACTTCCCGGCAGGATATCGTGGAATTGATTGAGGAGGACGAGCTTCCAAGCCCTATCTAATTTCTCCTTTGGGTAATCGCCCGAGAAAAAGGCGAGGAACTCCGCATCCCGCAAAAGGAACTCCGCCTTTCTATTCCAGCGTTTATTCCTCGCCTGAGTAGTAAGCGTTCCTCTGTGCCTTTCCAAATAAAGCTCATCATCCCACACCGGTAAGTTCTCCCTTCCCTTAATTGCTTCAAAGAATTTCTTTGCGGTTGAGAAAGTGAGGGCTGGCAGACCAGGAAGCTTGGCAAAGCGTTTCCCCTTTTCTATCTGCTCCCTCGTCGGACCACCCCCACCATCACCGTAACCATAGAGGTAAGCTATTTTGGGTGCAGGACCGGTGGCTTGGAGTCTCTGCCAAGCCTCCCTTAGCTCCCTTACATTTATGTCCTGATTCAAAGCTCTTGGGAAGAATGTCTCAATGGTCGTTCCATCTATTCCCTTCCAGAGGAAATGAGTGTAAGGGAAGCGATTGGTATCGTTCCACCCAATCTTTATCGTCATAAAATAGTCTATACCCGCCTTTTTAAGTATCTGGGGAAGAGCAGCGGAGAAGCCGAATACATCGGGAAGCCATTCTATCTTGGTCTCTATACCGAACTCTTCCATAAAGAAACGCTTTCCGTAAAGAAGTTGGCGCACAAAAGATTCCCCTGAAGGAATGTTGCAGTCAGGTTCAAGCCACATACCACCAACTGGCTCCCACTTACCCTCCTTCACCATCTCTTTAATCCTTTCATAAACATCGGGATAATACTGCTTAACGAACTCGTAAGCTTGGGGCTCGCTCTGGGCATAGCGAAAATCGGGGAATTCCCTCAGCAAATTGATTATTGTGGCAAATGTGCGTCCACACTTGCGCACCGTTTCCTTTAGGGGCCATAGCCAAGCTATATCAATATGCGATTGCCCCAAGAGATGGATTTCTCCCGCCGGCTTCGGCAAATCAACACCCTCCCAAAGAACTTCTCTTGCCCTTCTATAATCGTCCTCTTTGAGGGATTTCTCCATAGCGTTGAGAAGGGTCGTTCTTATAAGGGGGTCAGTCTCGTTCTCCGCTATCTCAAGGAATGAGACAAGGTCAAAATAATAATCATAAACATCCCTATTTATCTCCACGAGAAAAGACCGTTGAAGGGTTAAAGGACCAGCGGTGCGGAAGGCGTGAGCGGGAGGATTGTAAGCCTCAATCTCTATTTCCACCTCTTCAGCTTTCGGCAAAGGAACGATTCTCCGGTTATTATCCAATCCTTGATAAGATTCCCCATTGATTCTAACAAGCGCCTCTCCGCCCAAGACGAGCTCCAAGGCAAGGTTTTCCCTTTGGGGAAGCCTTAGATTTGTCCGAAGAAAAACAGTCTCGTTAGGATACCCCCAAATATCTCCTATATTTATCGTTTTCTCTCCGAGAAAACGATACTTCCCTGGCTCCTCATAATAGGCAACTCTTGCCCTCCATGGCTCTATTTTTTGGAGGATTACGAATGGCTCCAGCTTTCTTATCCTATCTTTTATCGTTTCAAACCTTATCATATTCATTTCCTCCTTTCCATAATCTTTGAATATTCTATCATACCTTGCAAACAGAGGAAACAAAAAATTGTTTCTCTCTAATTTTTAGATATATCAGTTCCTCAAATTTCATTGATGAGATTCTTTCTTTTTGATATCATAATAAAAACTTTATATAAGGAGGCTAGCAGATGATGAAGAGATTTGTTATCGCTCTTTTCATCTTCCTTCTTCCTTCGTTCCTTATTGCCCAACAGAATAAAATCGCTTTTTTGAGAGAGAAATCCTCTTATCCTCTCAATGGCTGGCGCTTTGTTTTAGGCGACCCACCCACTACTTCAACCTTGGCAGGTTATCCTCATATTGATATTTCAAAAGAATGGAAATTCAAAACCGACCCTAAAGATATAGGATTGGCAGAGAAATGGTTTGCTCCTTCCTATAACGACTCCGATTGGGCGACGATTGATTGCGCCAAGCCCTGGGAACAGCAGGGATATCCCGATTACGATGGCATAGCTTGGTATAGAAAAGTCGTCACTCCTCCACAAAATTGGGCAGGCAAACCTTTGTATATAATATTCGGTGGCGTTGATGATGAATACGACCTCTTCGTTAACGGTCAGAAGATAGCTCATTACGGAAGTAAGACAACCGGAAGCGTTCATGAGACCCCAACTTATACAGATATTTCTCGTTATGTGAAATATGGAGAAGGGAACCTTATAGCTTTGAGGGTAAACGATTGGGGCGTCTGGGGCGGACCAAGAAAGCCACCAGTTATCATAACCCCTGATAAGAAGGTTTTAAGTCAGTTAGGAATAGGTTTTCTTTCCGAGATGGACTACGATGATAGCTCTTGGCAAACCGCTGATATCGGCTTCACCTGGGATGTGCCCGAAAGCCACGGCTGGTTCAGAAAAGTTATAACGATTCCCGATAATTTAAATGGATTTCCCGTTGAGGGAAAGCCTTTATATTTTAGAGTTGGCATAGACGATGAGGGGGAGATATATGTTGATGGAAAGTTGCAACAACGCTTTCGCTGGGCGGATGGAAGTGTTAAGTTGAGGGAGAGAGCAGTGCCAGGTGAGAGGATATTGATAGTTATAAGAGCGATAAATCATCCCGGTCAAGGAAGACTGATGTTCGCTTATCTTCAAACAGAGGAGCAAAAAGATTTAGAGGATTTGCTAAATGCCCTTGACAGGCTAAATAATGCAAAGGAATGGGATAAAGCGAATGCTTCTCGCTACGCAGAGATATATAATTCGGCTTTGGAGGCAATAGATGAAAAAGCCCTAAAGGAGGGAAACCTCGCCCGCTTCTCCTACTCGCTCTCGGAGGCGAGGGAACTCCTAAAGGAAGCGGATGCCCTCCTCAAGAGATACGCCGATTACATCATTCCCCAATCCCACATAGATGCAGCCTGGCTTTGGCGCTGGCCGGAAACGGTGGATGTTTGCAGGTTCACTTTCACACAAGCCTTAGACATTATGGACAAGGTGCCAACCTACACATTCTCTCAAAGCGCCGCCCAGTATTATTATTGGATGGAAGAGAAATATCCTGATATTTTTGCAAGAATAAAGCAAAGAGTGAAAGAAGGAAGATGGGGAGTTGTGGGCGGTATGTGGGTGGAATCAGACCTCAATATGCCTCAGGGCGAGGCATTGGTTCGTCAATTCCTCTACGGGAAAAGGTATTTCCAGAAAGCATTGGGCGTTGATGTGAAGGTGGGTTGGAGCCCGGATACCTTCGGACATAGTTGGCAACTACCCCAGATTATGAAGAAATGCGGGGTTGATTACTACTTCCATTACCGCTGTTCTCGTGGACCCCTTTACTGGTGGGAAGGTATTGACGGCTCAAGGGTATTGGTTCGCACAGGCGAGGGTGGCTTAAGCGATATGAAAAGCAAATATCAATTAAATTGCAATATGTATCTGATTGGACCAGGCGACCACGGTGGAGGAGCGACTTTAAAGGATGTGCAGGAAATTGTTGAGCACTCTAAAAGCTTGATTGCTCCCAAAATGGTTTTTGCAACCCCACAAGCTTTCTATAAGCAAGCGGAGAAAGAAGGGAAAGATATCCCGGTAGTGAAGGAAGAGCTTAACTTTGAGTTTGAAGGATGCTATACATCCCAAGCGAAGCAGAAATACAATAACCGCAAATCCGAATACGCTATGTTGAACACGGAACTTTTCTCCACTTTAGCAAGCTTGCTAGGAAAGCCCTATCCAAGAGAGGAAATAGAGAAGAATTGGCATCTCGTTTTATTCAATCAATTCCATGACCTTTTACCAGGTTCAGGCATTCACGCTATCTATGAGGATGCCCAGAAGCAATACAACGAGGTCTTCGGCTTCACCCGCAAAACCCTTAACTCCTCAATATCCCTCATCGCCTCCAAGGTTTCAACTCAAGGAGAAGGTATTCCCATCCTTGTTTTTAACCCGCTTTCCTGGGAAAGAACAGATATAGTTTTTGGCAAAATCCTCGCTCCCTCGGGGACGAAAGATTTGGTGATTACGGATTGGCGAGGGAACAAGGTGAATAGCCAACTAATAGATTCTCACCCCACCCCCAAAGGGGAGCTCCTAGAAATCGCCTTCCTCGCTGAGAAGGTTCCCGCTTGGGGTTATAAGCTTTTCTTCGCCAAGCCTTCCCAAAATCCTCCCGCCTATCCATCAGCCCACGATTTCCGGATAGAGAACCAATTTTACTTGGGAGAAATTGACCCTAGGTCTGGGAACATCATCCGGTTATACGATAAGCTGGCAAATAAAGAGATTTTCTCCGCTCCAGCAAATGTGCTACAAGTTTTAGGAGAGGGACCAGGAGGGATGTCCGCTTGGGTGATTCATTTAGATGGCAATAAATGGGAGCTTCAAAACGCCGATTATGTGATAAGGAAAGACGGTCCTCTTTTCACTTCCTTTTTCACTTCCCATCGTTTCGCTTCCTCATCCTTTGACAGAGAGATAAGGTTCTACAAAGATATACCACGCATAGATGTTCTCTTTTATGCCAATTGGCAGGAACACAATCATCTCCTTAAGGTAGCATTTCCTACCACCCTTTATCCCACCCGAGCCTTCTTTGAGATACCCTATGCCGTGATTGAGCGTCCATCCGATGGGAGGAAGCTTTCCTCGGGAACATTCACTCCGCCTCCCGACGGAGGACACGAGGTTCCCGCAATCACATTCGCTGATATAGATTCCGCTGATGGCAGTTATGGCGTTGCCATTCTCAACGATTGCAAGTATGGCTACGATGTGAAAAACGGAACGATCCGCCTCAGCCTCCTAAGGGGCTCCGTTGACCCTGACCCTCAAGCGGATATGGGTTTCCATAAAGCTTCCTACGCCATCTATCCTCACAAAGGAAATTGGCAGGATGGAGAGGTACTGAAACGAGGCTGGGAGTTCAACAACCCCCTGATAGCCTTTCAGACGACGCATCACAAAGGACCACTTCCACAAGAGTGGGGATTCGTGAAGGTTGAAGGAGATGCAGTAGCAACAGCGATGAAGCTTGCGGAAGACACCGACTCCCTTGTGATTCGCCTTGTTGAATTCAATGGGAGGAAGGCTAAAACAACCCTTTCTTTCCCATTCCCGATAACCTCTGTTTACGAAACCGACCTCTTAGAGAAAAGGATTAAGCCCCTCCCCTTCCAAGCTAATCAAGTAACGCTTCAATTTTCACCCTATGAAATAAAAACCTTGGAAATAAGCCTAACAAAGAAGTGAATATCTTTTTGCTTATGTTGATTCTTTTTCAAACACCGTTTCCTAAAAGTGAGGAAACGATAAGGAAAATAGCGGACAAGATATTGGAGTATCAATCCCCCGATGATGGGGTTATCTTTCTATATCCCTTGGAAGCAGAGGAAAACACCGTCATCCCATATTTCTCAAATTATGCCTCCATAGGGCTTTGTCTTGCCTATTCAAGGATAAAGGACAAGAGATATTTGGAAGCAGTCAAATCCTGGCTCGATTGGTATGCATTCCATATGAACCCCGATGGGACGATATACGATTATAAGGGAACGCCTAACCATCTAAAATCCACAGGAGATTACGATTCAAGCGATGCCTATGCAGGAACATTCATAACCGCAGTTTGGTATGTTTACAAGGTCTCACAAGATAAAGTTTTTCTCAAAAAGATGTATAAAGCGGTTAAAAGGGCTGTTGAAGGAATAAAGCTCACGCTACAAGAGGATAACCTTACCTATGCTAAGCCTAATTATCCTGTAAAGTATCTAATGGACAATGTGGAGGTTTGGCGAGGAATCAATGACGCAGTTAGGATAGCAAATGCACTTGGCTATGAAGAAGACGAGAAAGTTTTCCATTCCCTTGCCAAGGAGATGTTGAAGAGCATAGAGGAAAAATTTTGGGACGAGGAAAATCATTGCTATGCTTCTGCTCTTTATCCATTGGGCTTGAGGGAAAGAGGATTAAGGGACTGGTATCCTCAACAAATGGCGAATCTTATGGCTATCGCTTGGCTTCCCTTCTCCGAGAAAAGGCAAAAGCTTTATCTTATGATGAAGGAGAAGTTTCTTCCCAGTGAGGAGTCGGATATTGAGAAGCTGATATGGTGGGGAATGGCAGGTAAAGGGGCGAAAGAGGAAGAGGATGTTGAGGTTTACCTTAAAAAGATAGAGAATGGCGATTGGTTCAACCTGAGTCCTCCCCTTCTTGGGCACTTGCTTTATCTACTCATTGATTTTGTAGCTGAGTGAGGGAAGGATGCCACCAAACATTGTGGAATAAACTGAGAATCGTTTCATTTGTAGCTTGCGTTATCTCCTCCCGGCTTATTGAACCTTGAAATGCTTCTTCGGTAGTGGAATCTTGGGGAACAAGAAGCCTCAAAGTGAAAGAGCTTATCTCTGGGTCCGCTTGCGCCGCTGCTTGGAGAACGGGAAAGGATATTCGTGTCAACAACGAATACACATCTTGATAATTGAAGGGAACTCGTGAGAACACATCTATTATAGCTTTCTGTTTGGCAGCATCCACTACAACCCTCACCTTTTCTATTTCTTGGATACCGGCATTCATTATAGATTGCCTTATATTTTCCTCCCGGGGAGTATAGAGAGTAAGAGGGGGTGCATTCTCGCTGGGAGCGGGAAGGGAAATTGGAGGAGTGGGGGACGAAGAAGGAAGATTAGGGAGGAAAGAGGGAGAACTTATGGGGAGCTCTACTTTGGATTTTCTCCATTGAGTGAAAAGGAAAATAGAAAAGGAAATCAACATAAGGGCGAATGCTAAAGCTCCCCAAGTTATCATCTTACTTTTAGATATTTTCTCTCTTTCCGCTAAAATCCTCTTTACCCTTTCCAATTTTTTCTTATCGGCTTGAGAGGAAGGGGCGAGTTCAATAGCTAATTCATACCATTCCTTCGCTTCTTCCCATCTACCTTGGTCCGCATAAATATCTCCCAAAAGGGAATGAGCAGCTGGATTATTGGGATAGCGACGGAGAACCTCCACGCATTTGTTCTCCGCTTCCTGCCAAAGCCCCCTCACTCGGTATAAGTTAGCAGTAGCTAAAAGAGAATAAACCTCCCTCTCAACGCCCCAATCTCCATCCTCGCCGAACCTCTCGTCTATGGGCGTTCCACAATGGGGGCAGATGGGTGAATCAGGAGGAATTTCCGCTCCACAGTGTCCACAAATCATTTCAACCAACCTCTATTCTGTCTCCGCCTCTCGCTTTCGCTTGATATAATAACTCATCAGCCCTGCGGAGAAACTCGCTCATCCGTTCCCCCAACTTATACATCGTCAATCCACCGCTGAGGGTTATATAGCCGGAATCGGAATAAATGCGCAGCCCCTTTATGCTTTCCCTAATCCTCTCGCAAACAACCCTCGCTTCCTCAACCCCGATATGAGGAAAGAGGATGGCGAATTCATCGCCACCATAGCGGGCGATTATATCTGTTTTCCTTACAAGTTTTTTCATCATCTCGCCTATCTTCCGTAAAATCTCATCTCCAGCTAAATGACCGTATCTATCATTATAAGACTTGAAGCCATCTATGTCCAAAAATAGAAGGGAAAGAGGTATCTTATAGCGATTTGCCCTATTTATATCCTCCCTTAGCCAATAAAGAAAAAATCTCCTGTTAGCAAGGGAAGTTAGCGGGTCGGAAGCAGCGACTTCCACAGCTTTTTCAAGGTAAAGTATCTTCTCTATCGCTGGCATCACTTCCTCAAATATTGTAGACACTATTTCCTCTTCCTTTGGGCTAAACATTTCTTCCCTCTCCAATATCACCTCCCCTTCGAAATCGGCGCTGGAGAATTCCCTGCGCAAGCGGAAGTATTTCACACCGTTCTCCTTATCCTTAGAAGAGCGAAGCGAAACAGGCTCAATATCCTCCCCTTTAACCGTTAAAGAATAAATCGTGGCGGGAACATACCGCAGAATATATTTCAGAACAGTTTCCATCGCCTCTTTAAAGCTATATTGTTGGAGCACTTCCTTCCCAAGCGGCCAGAAAAGCTTATACATTTCTATTTTTCTTTCCATCTCTTTGTAATCCTTGATAAATAAGCCAAGGGAAGCGAATGCACCTCCCAAAACAGGCGCCCACATCAAAAGAAAAAGCCCTTCTTCCCTGTACCCAAGAAACCTTCCATATAATATCCCAGAGAGAAGAGGGATAAAACCAGCTAATCCACCTGACCAGCCCTTCTCCGATGTTATGATGGAAAAAGGCAAGCTCATTAAAAGGAGAAAGGAAGAATAATGGAAAGCAGGTATATGTGGGAGGAAGGCACCTAATAGGATTAGGTCAACTACGATTATCAACCATAGCATTTTCCCCTCGTAAAGAAAGGGGAAAGGGACAATTAGCGCCCATAAAGATAGGACCACGATGAGATAAATAGGGAAGCGGAAATAAGAGTCGCCCAAACCAATTGCAATCAAAGTAATCATCAAGAGGACGAACATTGCGAAGCGAGCGTATAAAACGGGGCTCTTGATTTTAATCACGCTTATCCCCGGAACGAGGAGAAGCCACGAACAAAGAGCGACCGCCAATCTTTCCCCTTTGTTTCGTTCATTGCTCCCTATTAGAAGAAGGATTGAGAAAAGCAGAACAGCAGCAACTAAAACCAACAATACGATTGCTAAGAGACCCCTTCCCCTCATCTATAAAATTTAGCAAGCTTCCTCAAAGCTTCCCACTTGTCCTTCTTCCCCCACTTCGCAAGTCTCACCGCTCTCTCTAAAACTTCAATTGATTTATCGTATACTTCTCTATTGACAGGATAGGGATGCCCATCCTTGCCACCGTGGGCAAAGGAAAACTTCACCGGGTCTTTATAGGAGGGTTTCGCTCCGAAAAGCAGTTCCCCCAAAAGAGCCAAAGCCCTTATCGTCGCCGGACCTACCCCTTCAATCCCCAATAGTTCCTCAAAATCCTTTGGCTTCCTTTCATATGTTTTGAGCAATACTTTCCTCAAGCTCTCCCTCTTGATTATCACTCGGTGCTTTCTCGGCAGATGAAGCATCTCTATCCTCGCAAGTTCCTTGAGGTTTTTCTCCGGGCGCTCAGTAGAGAGAAAAGCTGCTGCCTTCCTCGCTTCTTCGCTCTCCTTCGCCACCATATTCAAAACCCAATTCTCAATCCTTTGAGAGACTATTGAGTTATGTGGCTCGCAGACGAAATCACATAATTCATCGCTCAACCAATGATAACGGCGGGCATATCCCAGCTCCTCATTCATACCTTGCTGAATGACACACCACTTTCCCGTCCTCGTGAAAACGAATGTGTGATGATAAATTTGATAACCATCCTGAAGAGCGGAATTGTCCACCTTAGCGGACATCCTTGAAGCGTATATTAAATTGCTCACATCCATTCCCTCTTTATCGCCCACAACCTCTATCTCTTGGGGAGTCTTAAGCGAAGTTTTCCCTTTACCTCCCGCTATCCACAGCCCCAAATCCCTTTCCATCCCTCTGATTCCTTCCTTCAAAGCCCCACAGAGGGTTGTCGTTAACCCCGAGGAATGCCAATCAAAACCCAAAAGACAACCCAAAGCTTGAAACCAAAAGGGGTCGGACAACCTCCTTAAAACCTCCTCACTTCCCCATTCCTCAACTATCCCCTCTATTATCCCCTTCCCCAATCTCTTCATCCTCTCAAAGAGCCAGGGAGGGCAAATCCCGTAATGAAGAGGACTATCAGCTATTCCTCTCCTCACCTTTTCTCTTTGCCTCCTCCCATATTTCGTCCATTTCCTTTAAGCTCATCTCTCGCAAATTTATCCCTCTTTCCTTTGCCTTTTTCTCTATTAGGGAAAACCTCGTCCTAAACCTTTCAGTTGCCTTCTGAAGCGCTCCCTCGGGGTCTATGCCCAAATGACGGGATAGATTGACCAGAACGAATAAAACATCGCCCATCTCCTCCTCCACACCTTCCTTAGTATCAATTGCCTTCCTCAATTCGCCTATCTCCTCAACTACTTTTCCCCAAACATCCTCCACACCCTTCCAATCAAAACCAACCACTCCCGCTTTTTCCGTTATCCTGTAGGCTTTCAATAAAGCCGGCATATCTTTCGGAACACCTGCCAACACCGATTCCCTTCCCTCCTCATTCTTTATTTCCTCCCATTGCATTAATACTTCTTGACCAGTCCGTATGTCTTTTCCACCAAAAACATGGGGATGTCTGCGAACAAGCTTTTCCCTTGTTTCCTTCAAAACATCCACCAAACAAAAAACCTCTTTCTCCTCTGCTAATATGGAATGAAAAATGACCTGGATTAGTAAATCACCAAGCTCTTCCTTCAATTTTTTATCATCCCCGCTATCAATTGCCTCGGCTACCTCAAAGCATTCCTCCATCAGATATTTCCTCATAGATTCGTGGGTTTGCTCCCTATCCCAAGGGCATTCCTTCCTTATTTTTCTTATCGTTTCAACCAATTTCTTAAATTCCTCTTCTTCCATTTACATTCCCTTCTGCAAAGAGAGGAATATTTTTATGCTTCTGTCGTAAGTTCTCTCCACCTCGGGCGGGAAGAAACAAGCGGGGAGCTCCTTATGGGCGAGATGGTAGCTAAGACACTCGCAACAAATACCCTTTCTTGGGCAGGGCTCATAAGTGCAGTTACACCTGGCAAGATTGGCTTTTATTTTACACTCTCTCATAGTGCTTCCCTCCTTTTAGATTAAAGTATAAAAAGAAAACACAAAAAATGCAAAAATGATGTTGGATTAGGCTTTGTTGAATAACACGAATAAAAACACATTTACTTAATTCTCTGTAAAGATAGAATAAATCTTAGTTTCAATAAATGAAGAATATTATTCAAGTGAAATAAAACGCTATTTTCCCCTTTTAGGGAATTA
>JBMFMH010000033.1:0-15786 GCA_049970775.1 bacterium
AGCAACAAAGCCAAATAAAATGCTGTTTTCCCTCTTTTTGCGAATTATTTAACAAAGCGTAAAATTTGACATTCACTTCATAGCAGGTAAAAATAATAGAGAGGTGAGATAGAATGCTGACACTGGTTAATATCCTCCAGATAATCTCTGCGCTTGTGCTCATTTTCCTCGTCGCTATTCAAACGACGAAGAGGGAGGCAGGCATATCGGGAACAATTGGAGGCAAAGTAACCACTCCATTTAGATTGAAGCCTGGTTACGAGGAGTGGCTGGATAAGCTCACGATGTGGGCAGCGATAATCTTTTTTGCCATTTCAATAATTGTAGCTACAATCTATATGCGAAGATAGGAGGGGAAAGAAATGCGTTTGAAAACGAATCCTCGTTTTGCCTGTGGCATCTGGTATTTCGGCGCTTGTGGAGATAGATTTAAAAAGGATGGATATAGGGAAGATATCCCATTGGAGAGAAGATTGGAGCTTATCGGTAGCATTGAGGGTATGGAAGGAGTGGAGTTTCATTATCCCAGCGAGTTAAACGAGAAGAATTTAGAGAAAATAGGGAAAATTATGAAGGACTTAGGTCTTAAAGTTGCAAATGTTGGTCCCCATCTTCACGGATATGCTGAATTTCGTTTCGGCTCGCTCACCAATCCCAATCCCGAAATCCGTAGGAAGGCGATTGATTTAGTTAAAGAAACCGCCGAGCTCGCTGAGGAAGCGGGTTGCAATATGACGATAATGTGGCTCGGTCCCGATGGCTTTGATTACCCATTTCAAACGAATTATGCTGAGGTTTGGAGCTGGCTCGTGGATTCCCTCAAAGAGATAACTTCCTTTAAGCCAAATCATACTTTCTGCTTGGAATATAAGCCCTACGAGCCTCGTTGCAAGTCCTTCGTTGACAGCATAGGGACCTCTCTGAGCATAATTGAGGCTGTGGGAGCGAAGAATCTTGGGATAAACATAGACCTCGGGCACGCTTTAATGGGAGGGGAAAACCTTGCCGCTTCCGCTTCCCTCGCCCTGAAAAGGGGACGCTTATTCCACCTCCATCTCAACGATGCTTGGAAGCGTTTTGATGATGACCTCCTCTTCGGCTCCGTCCATTTCATAGAACAACTGGAACTCCTCTTTTGGCTGGATTATCTCGGTTATAATGGATGGTATAGCTTTGACCTCTTCCCTTACAGGGAAGACCCCAAAAGAGCAACTGAGGAATCCTTAAACAACCTTCGCAAGATGAGAGAGATTCTTGCCAAGATAGATGAGGAAGCTCTATTCTCAGCCATAAAGGAAAGCGATGCCACCAAGTTGAGCGCTATAATTCGGGAAGCGCTATAAAGGATGCGAATTTTCATCCATAATACCCTTACGGATAAGAAAGAGGAGTTCATTCCCCAACAGGAAGGAAAGGTGCGCATTTATTCCTGTGGTTTGACCGTGCAGAACTACGCTCATATCGGGCATATAAGGGGGGCTGTTTTGTTTGATGTCATCAGGCGATTCCTCAAAAGAGAGGGCTATGAGGTAATTTATGTGCAGAATTTCACGGATATAGATGATAAAATAATTGCCCGAGCAAGGGAGGAAGGAGTTCCTACTCATAGATTGGCGGAATATTTCATAACTGCCTATCACGAGGATGAGGAAGCGATGGGAATATCGCCTGCCGAGATTTACCCTCGTGCCACAGAGCATATTCGGGATATAATAGAGGTTGTGGATGGTCTTATAAGGAAAGGGTATGCTTATGTCGTGGATGGCGATGTTTATTTTTCGGTTGAGAAATTTCCCCAATATGGAAAGCTATCAAAGCGTTCTAGGGAGGAGATGTTGGCTGGAGCGAGGGTGGAGGTGGACGAGAGGAAGAAAGCGCCTGAGGATTTTGCTCTTTGGAAATCCGCTAAGGAAGGGGAACCCTATTGGGAGAGCCCCTGGGGAAAGGGAAGACCGGGCTGGCACATAGAATGCTCCGTTATGTCCATAAAGTATTTAGGGGTTCCACTGGATATCCACGCTGGCGGACAGGATTTGATATTCCCTCATCACGAAAACGAGATAGCTCAATCGGAAGCCTTCACTGGTCAGCCCTTTGCTCGGTATTGGATTCATTGGGCACCCGTGAATTTGAAGGGGGAGAAGATGGCGAAATCCACAGGAAATGTCTTCATCGTCCGGGAGGCGCTAAAGATATTTTCTCCCCAAGCGTTGAGATTATATCTTCTTTCCTCTCATTATAGGTCGCCGATAGAATTTGATGTGGAGAAGGTTCAGGAGATGGAGCGAGCACTGGAGAGGGTAAGGGGGGTTGAGGATAAGCTGGAGATAGCATTTAAAGGTGAAGCGAATTATCGGGAATTTGAGGTGGAAATCCCCGACTTGGAAAGTTATAGGAAGGAATTTTATTCCGCTTTGGCAGATGATTTTAATACGCCAAGGGCTGTCTCTGTATACTTCACTTTTGCCCGTTATGTAGGGAGTTTTATTGACCCTTTCCTACCTAATCCACCCGTGTCCTTGCTTCTTCACCTTCTTAGGATGAAGAACCTATTGAAGGAATTCCGATATGTTCTGGGGATAGAAAGGAAGGGGAAGGAAAGGGGGCAGAGGGTAGAGGAATTCATTGAGTTGCTCGTCAAGGTAAGGGATAAGTTGAGGAAGCAGAGGCAATACGAATTAGCCGATGAGATAAGGAAAGAGTTGGGGGAATTGGGGGTGCATTTAGAGGACCATCCGGAGGGGACAATTTGGCGGATTGAGGGAAGGTAAAGATATTTGGCGGAAAATTGCTTTTTTGCTCGTCCTTCTCCTTCTTTCCTTAATAGCCTATAGTTGTGGTCTTCTTTCCTATTTTTACATTCACAATCTAATTTTCCCGAATGTCAAAATTATGGGCGTTAACCTGGGAGGGCTTGAGCTTGGGGAAGCAAAGCGTTATATTGAGGGGATAAACGAGGGGAAACGAGGCTTGGTTTACGGCAATAGGGTGGAAGAATTCAAGCTAAAGGATACGGGGATTCTCTTAGATGTTGGGGATGCTTTGCGTTCCGCTTTCTCAATTGGAAGGAGGGGATGGTTTAAGGCTTTTAAAGAAGCCTGGCTTTGTCTAAGCAAGGGTGTGGATTTAAAGCCCCAGCTAAAGATGGATAAGAGGAAATGGAAAAGATTCGTTGCTTCATTAAGGGAGAAGTTCGACAAGCCAGCAAGAAACGCCCGCTTAATCGTGAAGGGTAGGGAAATAGTGGGGATTGAGCCTTCTCAAATGGGTTATGGAATAGATGAGGAAAAGTTGTTGATTTCGTTGGTTGGAGCGAGGGGAGGTTATGTGGAGCTTCCGATGAAGGTTTTGCAGCCGAGGATAAAAGAAGAGGATTTAGAAGGGATGGAGTTATTGAGCGAGTTTTCAACTTCGCTTTGGGGGTCATCGGCGGGGAGAAGGGAGAATATAAAGAGGGCGGTAGCAGCCATAGATGGGACCTTCCTTCGTCCAGGGGAGCGATTCAGATTTAATGAGATTGTGGGACCGAGGGTAAGCGAGCGAGGTTATAAGATTGCTCCCGTTATGGTGCGTGGTGAGCTTGTGCCTGGGGTTGGCGGAGGAGTTTGCCAAGTATCTACGACCTTATACAATGCGGTTTTGTTAGCGGGATTGAAAGTTATCCGGAGGGGGCATCATGCGAGACCGGTGAAGTATGTTCCTCCGGGACGGGACGCAACGGTTGTTTATGGCTATGTTGATTTAATATTTGAAAACGATAAAGATTCGCCGATTTACATTCAAGGGGAAGTGAAAGGCGGGAGGATGATATTTCGCATTTTTGGGAGAAGGGATTTTGAAGAAATCAAGGTATTCAGCGAGATAAGGAAGGAAAAGGATGGAACGATAATCGCTAAAACATATAGAGTAATAGATAGGGGAAACGAAAAGGAAACGGAGCTGATATCAACTGATATTTATAAGCCCCTTAAAGCCGAAGCGAGGATTAAAAGTTGTATTCCACGCTGAGCACAAGCTGTTGAGCTTTAGCGGAGCTAGGCATATCGTTTTCGTCAAGAAACCTTGTCCCAAAGCGGTCAAGCTCCAGCTTTAAGGTAGTGGAAGTGTCCAAATCATAGCTCATTCCCAAGAAGCATCCCCTTGCTTTTGTCACTTCATTAGCACAAATATTCCCCGAAAATTCCACTTCTGCGTAGCCTGTGTAGAGGCTAGCTTTTTGATTTATTGGAAGGAACGCTTCAAGGTTCCCAGCGTGAAACTTGCGAGGAGTATTCACATCCCTATAGCCAGAGGGTATAGCAACACTGCCATCTGGCGCAACCGCACCGCTGTAAAAGGTTGTTCCCTTGCCTCGCAATACTTCGCCTTGAATTTGAAGTTTTTTCAGGGGGAATTGGAAGCCTAAGCCGAAAACATAGGGACGAGCTCCCCTTTGAATGTTATCGCTTGATAGGGAAACCTTTTGGAATTCATAAAAGCTGTAAATCTTGAGGGAAGAAGGAAAAGCAAGGGAAAACTTATAAGAGAGGGCGGGGAACTCTGCTTTTATGCTAATCGGTTCGTTATCACCGTAAAGGAAGGGCATCAAATCACCCAAGGCGACAGCTTGATTGAAGGAATTCTTGCCTAACCTGCCCTCCATTTCCAGCCTGAATTGGTCAACACCCCAAGCTTGAGCGGGATTAAAGCCCGGCATTTTAACATAGTTATCCGAGAAGCTGTTAAGTTCGCCCACAGGGTCCGCTCTACCGATTACAAGTTTCGTGTTGTTGGAGACAGGGATGGAGATATAAGCCTTGAGAAGAAGGGGGCTACAGTTATCGCCTTCAAAGTCCGCTTCAATATTGCCTTCAAGCGCTCCTTTTTCAAGGGAGAGCCCGAGAGTTGTCGTGCCCGGATAGGAGCAGAAGGATATCCCGGTGTCCTTTGGCGAAGCTATGTTTGCGGGATAAGGAGTGGCTGGATTGCCTTTCCCAAAAACGAAGTATTCCTTTAAGGTCCCGTAAAGCGTGGTCTTGAGCGCATCTTGGGGGTAGGCGGTTAATAGAGAGGCAAATAGCAAAAGAATCATTTTAGACCTCATAACAACATCCCTCCAATCTGATAGAATAGAACCGCAAGAAGCCAACCAATGAAGAGGCTCCATAGAACGGAAAACAAAGTCCAACGGAAAGAATTCGTTTCCCTGTAGATTGCTCCGATGCTCGCTAGGCAGGGAATATACAGGAGACTCATAACCATAAAGGAGAAGGCGCTTAAAGGTGTGAACAAATTAGCTAGCGCTGAGGGGAGTTTTTCCTCTCCTCCGAGAAGGGTTCCAAGGGTGCCCACTACCGTTTCCTTAGCTATGAGCCCGAAGAGGAGAGCTACAGCTGCCTGCCAGAAACCAAAACCCGCTGGCTTGAGGAGAGGGGCAAGCAGGTGCCCGAGCTTGCCGATTAAAGTATCGCTACTAGCGTATTCAGCGGAAGGCGGTATGCTGGCGAGAAGCCAAACCATAATAACACCAGCAAATATTATCGTTCCAGCCTTCTTTAGAAATTGCTTGCTGCGCTGCCAACTGGCAATGATAACCCCTTTATAGGTTGGCATCCTATAAGGTGGCAATTCCATTATCAGAGGGGAGACCTTGCCCCTTAAAGAGGGTATGGAGAGGCGGAATAACTTCGCGCTGATTATCGCCACTATGAGCCCTATTAAATAGAGGGAGAAGACAACGAGGTGGGGATGATGATTTTTAAAGAAAACGGAGGTGAAGAGGATATATATGGGCAGTCTCGCGGTGCAGGACATAAATGGGTTTATAAGGATAGCGATTAGCCTATCTCTCTCGTCAGCTATTACCCGTGTCGCCATTATAGCGGGCACATTACAGCCGAACCCCAATAGCATTGGAATAAATGCTCTACCGGGTAAACCCATTGAAACCATAAATTTATCCATTACAAAGGCTGCCCTCGCCATATACCCTACATCTTCTAAAAAGGCGAGAAAAAGGAAGAGGAAGAAGATATTGGGAAGAAAAGTGATAACCGTCCCTACTCCGTTGATTAGTCCGTCCTTAAGGAACGACCCCAGGAAGGGAGCTCCTTTAAGCCAGGAAGCGACCTTATCCCCGAGAAAATCAAAAAAGGAGCCTAAATAGTCTGCAACGAAACCGCCAAGCGAGAAGGTTAGTTTGAAGGTTATGAGCATCGCAATGGCAAATATGAGGAGTCCGATAAACCTGTGCGTGACTATTTTGTCTATCCTGTCTGAGAGAGTGAGCGGTTCCTTTTTTGTCTCCTTGATGCAAGACCTAACTATCTCTTCTATCATCCTATATCTTCTTTCTATCAAGTAAGTTTCCACATCTTGCCCGAGGATTTTCTCCAAGCGATTTACCTCCATCTGGGCGAGTTCACCCACGGATGCCAGATGGTGTTTGTTTAAAATCTCGTAAAAATAGGCGTCGCCTTCCAAAAGCTTTAGGGCGACGAAACGAGGGTTATAGGGAAGCGTTGCGTTTTTCTTTAAACTCTCCGCGAGCTTGCCCAAAACCTCTTCCACCTGCTTACCGTAATCAACGAAAAGCGGCGCTTGTTCCTCCTCAATGACTTGGGCTATCCTTTTTTTCAATTCCTCTATGCCAATTCCCTTGTTTGCAACTGTTTGAACAATAGGAGTGGAAAGCAGTTGCTCCAGTTTCTCCACATCTATCCTGAGCTTTTTCTCCGCAAGGTCAATCATATTTAGTGCAAGGATGACCTTCGCTCCCAGTTCTTTTAAGAGGAGAAATAAATATAGATTCCTGAGCAAATTTGTGGAATCAACTATGCAAACGACCACATCGGGCTTGCCCTCTATGATGAAGTCCCTAGCGATTCTCTCATCCACGGAGTAGGAGGTGAGGCTATAAGCACCTGGTAGGTCTACCACCCTGACCTCCTTCCCGTCAAATTGAAAGACCCCTTCTTTCTTTTCCACTGTAACCCCAGGCCAATTAGCCACTTTAGCATTTCCTTTCGTTAATGCGTTGAAGAGCGAGGATTTCCCCACATTGGGATTGCCTATCAATGCAACTGTTATTGTGTTCTTCAACAGAGAATCACCGTCCTTTCCTCATTTCACCATTATTTTCATAGCTATCCCTCTGCCAAGGGCGATGCGACTATCGCCAATGCCCACTATCAGAGGACCTCTTGATTGAGAAATAACCCGCAACTGGGCGCCCGGGTATATTCCCATTTCCATTAATTTGAGAAGCGCTCCTCTGCCTCCCATTATCTCCACGACTTCGTAGGCTTTCCCTTCTTCTGCAAAGGCGAGTGGGATATTAGATTTTCTCAACAATTATTTTTTCCGCCTCCTCTTTGCGAAGAGTTAAATGATATCCGAGAAGAGAAACATCTATTGGGTCCCCGAGAGGAGCAACCTTTTCCACTTTAACCACTGTCCCCGGTATTGCCCCAAGGGATAGAAGGCGATTTTTAATCGTTCCTTCCGCAACTTCCACGATTCTTCCGCTCTCCGATACTTTTAAATCCTTCAAAGTGAGACGCATAGGTGCCTCCTTTCTTTGGGAAAAATCCCGAAAGCTCTCCTTCATTTGAGGATTGGAATCAAAGAATGCCCATAATTTTATAATCTCCCCTATTGCCTGCGGAGAAAGGTCGTGCTCCATTTTGTGGGCATCTTTTATTGCGATTTCCTCAGGCAGTCCGAGTGTATCAGTGAGAAACCTAAGCAAGGCTCTTTTCCTTTCCAATATCCGCTTGGCAAGCTCCATCCCTTCCTCAGTCAATACGATGTAACCGTATCTCTGGTGGCGGATAAGGTTCCTTTCTTGGAGGGACTTAATAGCGCTTAGCACGGAGGGAAGCTTAACCTTCCTCTTCATAGCGATGTCCTTTACCCGAGCAACGAGGTTTTGGCTCGCCTCTTCAAAAATATCAACCAGGTAATCCTCAAGGCTCTCGCTGAGATAAGGCATAGAAAAACCTCCTTTTGTTAGAATATTCTAACAAAATTATTATAACCTAATTTTATCAGGTCGGCAAATTCATTTATAAAAAATTTAGGGGACTTTACCATTGGTAAAGTCCCCTAAATGGTTTTGTGGTTCTGTCTTGCTTAATAATAAATTACCCTACGATATGTGGGAAGAAAGTAGCGAGCATAGACATAGCCGAAGATGAAGCCTCCTATATGCGCCCAGAAGGCCACTCCCCCAACAGAGCCCGAGAAGGGGAGGACGAAAAATCCCTCCAAAACCTGCCAGGTGAACCAGAAAAAGAGGTAAAGAAAGGCGGGGATTTCCGCTATTGTGAAGAAGAGGAAGAAGAAAACTATTGAGGTTATCCGGGCAAAGGGGAAGAGGACAAAGTAGGCACCCATAACAGCTGAAATAGCCCCGCTTGCTCCTATTACGGGAACTTTAGAAAAGGGGGAAATGATGAATTGACAGATGTTAGCGATTGCTCCGCCGGCGAGGTAGAAAAGGAGGAACTTTATTCGCCCTAATCTATCCTCAACATTGTCCCCGAATATCCAGAGAAATAACATATTCCCCAAAAGATGGAGCCATCCGCCGTGAAGGAAAAGGGAAGTGAAAATGGTAAGGGCGAAAGGGAATCCCGGAAGAACATCGGGATGAAATAAGCGGTAGGGGACCATTCCACAGGCGTAAAAAAGCCTCATCTTCTGCTCCGGGGAAAGCGATATCTCATAGAGGAAGGCAACCACATTCAACGAGATAAGAAAAACGGTGACGAAGGGATATCTTCTGGAAGGGATGTTGTCTCTTAGGGGAAGCAATTTACTCTTTCCCTTCCTCTTTGCCTTGAATTTGTGACTCCAAGTAGAGGCTCAGCACGATATTACCATCTTGAACATCAGCATAGACGGTATCTCCTGGCTTAAATTCCCCTCGCAAAATGGCGTTAGAGAGGGGATTTTCCAAGAGCCTTTGAATTGTTCTCCTCAAGGGGCGAGCGCCAAAAGCGGGGTCGAAACCCTTCTCGGCGAGGAAGTCCTTCGCTTGGTCGCTTACGATTAAATTGATGCCGTTTTCCCTCAATTGCTTATTTAGGCGGGAAATGAAAAGGTCAACGATTTGGCGAATATGTTGATGCGTGAGGGGACGGAAGACGATTATCTCATCAATGCGGTTGAGAAGCTCGGGACGCAGTGTTCTGTGGAGCTCCTCTAATACTCTTTCCTTTGCCTTGAGGAAGAAATCGTCCACGAGGGGAATGGAGGCAAGATAAGAGCTCCCAATGTTGGAGGTCATTATTATCACCGTATTGCGAAAATCAACCGTCCGACCAGCTGCATCCGTTAGGCGTCCATCGTCCAAGATTTGCAATAACACATTTAAGACATCGGGATGTGCTTTTTCTATCTCGTCAAAGAGGATTACTCTATAGGGGCGACGGCGAACGGGTTCGGTGAGTTGACCGCCTTCCTCATAGCCCACATAACCGGGTGGAGCACCTACGAGGCGAGATACTGTGTGCTTTTCCTGATATTCGCTCATATCTATGCGGAGAAGAGCGCTTTCGTCCCCGAAGAGGAACTCAGCCAATGTCTTCGCCAGCTCCGTCTTTCCCACGCCTGTTGGACCGAGGAAAAGGAAGGAACCAATAGGGCGATTGGGGTCTTTAAGACCGGCACGGGAACGCCTTATCGCCTCAGCAACCGCTTTCACCGCTTCTTCTTGGTCTATCAACCGCTGGTGGATAATCTCCTCCAATCTCGCCAGCTTTTCCTTCTCATCCTCTATGAGGCGGGATAGAGGAATTCCAGTCCAACGGGAGACTACCTCAGCTACATCCTCAGGACCGACCACATTATTAATTCCCGCTTCCTTTTCCCATTTTTCCTTTTCCTCATTGAATTTTTGGAGTAGAGAATCGTATTCGTCCCTTATTTTCGCCGCTCTCTCGTATTCCCTGCTTGCCACTGCCTCCTGACCATCCCTAGCGAGTTTATCCAATCTCTCCTTCATTTCCTTGAGATGGGGAGGCATAGAATAGATTTTCATTCTCACCTTTGAGGCTGCCTCATCCATAACATCGATTGCCTTATCGGGGAGAAATCTATCGGAGATATAGCGGGCGGACAGCTTTGCTGCGGCCTCCAAAGCTTCATCGCTTATCTTTACATTATGATGTGCTTCATATCTATCCCTTAATCCCTTGAGAATCTCTATCGTTTGTTCAACGGTCGGCTCGGAAACGAAAACAGGTTGGAACCTCCTTTCCAAAGCAGGGTCTTTCTCAATGTATTTCCTATACTCATCAAGGGTTGTTGCCCCGATACAACGAAGCTCCCCTCGTGCCAAAGCAGGCTTCATCATATTGCTCGCATCTATTGCTCCCTCCGCTGCCCCGGCGCCAACGACCGTGTGTAGCTCATCAATGAAGAGGATTATATCGCCCTGGGAAGCCTTGACCTCGTCCAAAACCCCCTTCAACCTTTCCTCAAACTCTCCCCTGAACTTTGAACCAGCTAAAAGGGAGCCCATATCCAGCTGGATTATCCTTTTCCCTTTGAGGGGTTCCGGCACATCCTCCTTCACAATCTTCTGAGCCAATCCCTCAACTATCGCTGTTTTTCCTACCCCTGCCTCACCGATGAGAACGGGATTGTTCTTCGTTCTGCGTGAGAGTATTTGTATCGTCCTTTCAATCTCCTCATCTCTTCCTATAACAGGGTCAAGCTTTCCTTCCCTGGCGAGCTGGGTTATATCCCTGCCGAATCGCTCAAGGGAAGCGTATCTTGCTTCCGCGTGCTCATCGGTTACCCTATGGCTTCCTCTTATTTCCCTTAACGCTTGATAAAGTTTAGTTTCATCCAAGCCAGCTCTCCGGAGGATTTTTCCACCTCCACCCTCTGCCTCTTTCAATATGCCGATAAGGAGGTGCTCTATGCCTATATATTCGTCTTTAAGACGCTGTGCTTCCTCCCAGGCTAAATCAAGGGCGTGTTTCGCCTGAGGAGTAAGGTAAATCTGGGAGGAGGCTGGACCATAGACCTTTGGGAAACGCTGAAGCGCTTCTTCTAATTCCCGCTTGATATATTCGGGATTAAGCCCTGCCTTGCCTATTATCTTGCTTGCCAATCCCTCAGGGTGTTCAAGTAGGGCAAGAAGCAGGTGCTCCGTATCCAGCTGGTTGTGGTTATAGCGTTCCATTATCCTTTGCGCAGTGTAAAGGGCTTCTTTAGCCCTTTCTGTAAATCTATCAATCATTCTTCATCACCTTCCTCAATGATTTCCGTTGCTTTTTCTAATTCCTCCTCCATTTCCCTCAACTTGTTCATCAAGTTGAGGATTATTTCTACTCCGGCGAGGTTAACGCCGAACTCCTGGGTTAGGGTTCTAATCACTTTTATCCTAGCTATATCTTGTAAAGAGTATACCCTTTTCCCGCCTTTCCTCAAGGGCTTAACCAAGCCCATTTGCTCATAAAGGCGGAGGGTATGGGGATGGCATTTCGTTATTTTCGCAGCCACCCCGATGAAAAAGAGCGGTTCCTCTTTGCCCTTATCTTTATCCCTTGCCATATCTCATCGCCTGCCTAAAGAGTTCCATACGAGGGTTTTCTGGATGGAGGTTTTTGAATTCCTCCAATAGTTGTCTGTCCCGAATCCCCATCCTCGCGGGCAGGACTATTTTGGTGGTAACATATAGGTCGCCATAACCCTGCCCCTGAAGACGAGGCATACCCTTGCCTGTCAGACGGAAAACCTGCCCCGACTGCGTCCCCGCAGGAATGCGGAATTTTACAGTTTTCCCATCTATGGATGGTATTTCTATCTCACCACCCAGTCCAGCTTCATAGAAAGCGATGGGAACCTCCATATAGAGGTCATCTCCTTTCCGCTTGAAGATAGGATGAGGTTGAACGATAATATAAAGGTATAGATCTCCCTTCCTCCCGCTTGGGGAAGAATTACCCTCCCCCCTTAATCTAAGACGGGCACCGCTATCAATGCCTTTGGGGATTTTCACTTCTATCGTTCTGACGGTTCTTATCAAGCCCGTGCCTCCGCAATCTCTGCAAGGGTCAACGACCCTTCTTCCCGAGCCCTTGCAAGCGGGGCAAACCGTCTCACTGGAGAAGATGGAGAAACCAACCCGCACCCTACCTCTCCCTCCGCAGGTTGGACAAACGCCCACTCTCCCACCAGGACGGGCACCGCTGCCCCCACAGGTTGGGCACACCTCTTCCCTTTCAACTTGGATTTTCTTCGTTGCTCCGTGATAGGCATCCTCAAGCGTGATTTCCATTTGCGCCTCAATATCAAGGTCTCGTTCCTCTGCGGTTCTCGTAGTTGTTCCGAAAATCGTATCAAAGAGGTCTCCTATGCCGAAGTCAGCGAAGGGGTCGAAGTTGAAGTCCACCCTACTCGAGGCATAAGCCCCGCCTCTCTGCCATTCTTGCCAATTCTCGCCATATGTATCGTAAAGGCGTCTCTTCTCGGGGTCGGAGAGAACCTGGTAAGCCTCATTTATCTCCTTGAATTTCTCCTCCGCCTCTTTAGATGGATTGACATCGGGATGATACTGGCGGGCGAGGCGCCTATAAGCCCTCTTTATCTCCTCATCGGAGGCATCACGAGGAACCCCAAGGATTTGATAATAATCCTTAGGCATTGTTTCCTCCCTTCCTCGCTACCTTTACCCTTGCTGGTCGTAGGAGCTTGCCCCTGTAGGTGTATCCCGTTTGCACCTCCTCCACTACGATTCCTTCCTTGTCCTCGCTCTCAACCCACCCAACCGCCTCGTGAAGATTTGGGTCGAACTCCTTTCCCACCGTTTCCATTTTCTCCACACCCTCTTTTTGCAAAAATTCCACGAGTTGCCGATAAATCATCCGCATGCCCTCAGCGTAGGGGTTATTCTCAAAGGAAAGCGCTCTCTCAAAGTCATCAACTATGGGGAGTATTTTCTTGAGCAATTCGGATTTAGCGAACTCCCCTATTTCCTCAAAATGGCGAGCGGTTCTTTTCTTGTAATTTTCAAAATCAGCTCTTAATTGAATTAAGGCATTTTTGTATTCCTCTAATTCTCGCTTCATTCTTCTCGTCCAGTGCTCCTTTTCCATCTTCAATCACCTCTCAAGGAGGGGAAGGGGATGCCCCATAGGTATTGACAAAATAGGCTTTACTTTTCTACCTTTATCTTGATAGGTTTCGGCTTAGCTTCTTCGGCTTTGGGCACCCTGACCTCCAGCACTCCGTCCTTGTAGGTAGCCTTTACCTCATCGGCTTTGACGGGAGTGCCTAAGGTGAAGGAGCGATGGAAGGCGCCGTAGCAGCGCTCGACACGGAGATAGTTCTCCTTCTCCGTGCGCTCCTCCTCCTTCTTTTCACCACGGATGGTCAGGGTGTCCCCCTGCAGCGTTATCTCAACATCCTCGGGCTTAATGCCCGGAAGCTCCATCTTAACTATGAACTCGTTCTCCGTCTCCTTTATGTCGGTGAGCGGATGGAACTCTTCACGGCGAGCAGGACGGCTCTCAAACAGCTCGTCGAATAGGCGGTCCATTTCCCTTCTGAGGGAGAGAAGCTCCTCAAAGGGTCTCCACCTCATCAGTCCCATACTGCTCACCTCCTTTCTTTGTGGATTTTTTCTTACTTTGCGGGGCATCCCCTTCTCACCTCACTTTTATTCTTCCTTATAATCGGCGTCTATGACGCCGCCATCACTTGGTGGAGGAGTTTGAGTGGGACCTCCACCAGCGGATTGGGCGCCTGCCTGTTGAGATGTTTGTTGATAAAGGATTTGAGATATCCTGAAGGAAGCCCTCTGCAAGGCATCCATCTTCTGCCTTATGAGGTTTATATCCTGCCCCTTTAGAGCTTCCCTCAGCTCATCCATAGCCCTTGTGACCTCCGCTTTCTCGGAGGGAGGAACCTTCTCTCCCAGCTGGTCAAGGGTTTTCTGGACGGTGTAAAGGAGGCTATCGGCATTGTTGCGCAGGTCAATTTCCTCCCTGCGCCTTCTATCTTCCTCAGCATGTGCCTCTGCCTCCTTTATCATTCTCTCTATCTCCTCCCTCGTGAGATTCGTGGAGCCGGTGATTGTTATGGATTGCTGATTGCCCGTTGCGAGGTCCTTAGCGGTTACATTGAGGATACCGTTGGCATCCACATCAAAGGTAACCTCAATTTGGGGAACTCCACGAGGGGCAGGAGGGATGCCCGTGAGGTGGAAGCGCCCCAGGGAGCGGTTATCCTTAGCAAGCGGTCTCTCCCCTTGTAGGATATGGATTTCCACCGTTGTCTGCCCATCGGCAGCGGTGGTGAATATCTCGCTCCTCCGCACTGGTATGGCGGTGTTGCGTTCAATTATAGGCGTAAAGACACCGCCAAGGGTTTCCACCCCCAGGGTAATGGGGATGACATCTATGAGGACGATGTCCTTGAGCTCCCCTTTGAGGACGCCTGCTTGGATAGCTGCTCCCATCGCAACTACCTCGTCGGGATTGATGTCCCTGCGAGGTTCCTTGCCCACGAGGCGCCTGACAAGGTTCTGGATGCAAGGCATCCTCGTAGCTCCGCCCACGAGGATGACATCGTCCAGGTCCGAAGGTTTAAGCCCAGCATCGGATAGAGCCTGGTTGAAAGGACCGACACAGCGCTCCACTAAATCAGCGGTGAGTTCCTCAAATTTAGCCCTTGTAAGCACCATATCAAGGTGTTTTGGACCGCTTGCATCAGCGGTTATGAAGGGAAGATTGATAACGGTTTGGGTAAGAGTGGAAAGTTCAATCTTCGCCTTCTCCGCTGCCTCAATGAGTCGCTGAAGAGCTTGGGGGTCCTTTCGCAGGTCTATACCGTGCTGTTTCATAAACTCATCAGCGAGGTAGTTGGCGATTCTCTCGTCGAAATCATCGCCACCGAGATGGGTATCGCCTGCGGTTGCAAGCACCTCATAAACCCCCTCGCCAACCTCAAGGATGGAAACATCAAAGGTTCCACCCCCGAGGTCCCACACGAGAATCTTACCGCTCTTGCCTTTTCCATAGCCATAAGCCATAGCGGCTGCTGTAGGCTCGTTGATTATGCGGAGGACTTTGAGACCAGCGATTTCCCCAGCGTTTTTAGTGGCTGTTCTCTGGGCATCGTTGAAGTAGGCGGGAACGGTTATCACTGCCTCGGTTATCTCCTCCCCGAGGTATGCCTCGGCATCTTGCTTCAACTTCCTTAAAATCATCGCCGAAATCTCCTCGGGGGTGAAGTCTCGCCCGGCGGCGGGGATGTAAACCCTAGCCTCGCCTTTGGGTCCCTTCACCACCTTGTAGGGAACGCGTTGGCGTTCCGTCTCCACCTCCTCATAGCGCCTTCCCATAAACCTCTTTATTGAATAGATTGTATTTTCCGCATTGATAACCGCTTGTCTTTTCGCAGGGATGCCAACCAGCCTTTCCCCGCTTTTGGTGAAGGCAACTACAGAGGGGGTGAGACGGCTACCCTCCGCATTAACGATGACCTCGGGCTCGCCACCTTCAAGGACGGCGAGCACGGAGTTGGTTGTGCCTAAATCAATTCCAACAGCTTTTGCCATCTTTGAAACACCTCCTTTTTTCTTTCCACTATATATAATAGCACCTTATAATAACATTGGCAAGTCAACCTGCGAATTTTTTTGGGAAATTGAAGTGCGATTTTCCTGTAAGAAGGGCGATAAAGAAGTGGTTGGAAACTCAGGGAAAAACTTGGTTGGAAAAGTGAAAAATTTCGGTTTTGTTGCTGGTATGGGGAAAAATGGATTTTAACATCTCGCGCTACTTCCTA
>JBMFMH010000034.1:0-15527 GCA_049970775.1 bacterium
TGCCTTTCCTCATTGTTGCTGAAAGGGGAGGTGGTTGATACGAAAAAACATTTGGAAAACGCAATGGTTTTCGCCATCTCTCAGGGAACAGCTACCTTGAAGGATGTTGATGAGCTGGAGAGAATAGGAGTTGATTTCGTCGTTAGAGGTATCTCCTGCGGTTGGTATGCCAGTCCAAAGGATATGTATGAACGAAGCAAAGCGGTTCAGCCCGCCCTTGAGGAAGCCTACAGGAGAAACATCCTCTGGAGCGCTATGATAACCTCATCAGCTATTATTCCCGATATCCTGCCGGAAAAAGATGTCTCCCTATATGCGGATAGAGACGCCTTTGGGAATGTGATAAAACCCGCTCCTTGGTGGCAAGGATGCCTTAACAATCCACGCTTTGAGAATTTCGTTAAGGAAATAGCCCGGTCAGCTATAGAAGCTAAGATTTGGGGGATTCACTACGACGAATCCTATGGACACTGGTTCTGGAGCTTCCCAATGCCTTGCTTCTGCGATTATTGCATTTCTGGCTTCAGGGAATGGCTAAAAAGGGAAAAACCTCCCGTATTGGAAAAGATAGGCATAAAAGATTTGGATAATTTCAATTATCGTGATTTCCTCGCCCAAAGAAATCTCCAAGCACAACCCTGGCAAAGCCCCTTGGCTGAAGAATATTGGAGATTCCTTCTTTACAGCACTCTGGAAAGGGAAAAGGAGATAGTGGAGGATGGCAAGGAATATTGTAAGAGAAAGTGGGGAAAGGAGCTCATCGCTAATGCGAATCAATATGATATGGTCAATCTCTCAGCTGTCGTCCTCGGGGAATCAAGCATCTATGATTTCATCAACATCGGTTGGGGATTGCCCTTCCTCCCCAATCAATCCTCCTACATCCCCAGCTACTTAGCTTCTAAAGCCTGCGGATACAATAAGCCAGTGGTTATGTTCCTGGATATTCAGGAGGAACCCGGTCCATTTCAGACCCTTTCAACTGATGGGAAAGGTCAGCTATTTCGCTGGCTCGCCGCTGAAGCATACGCCAGCGGTTGCTTTTATGCCCTTCATCATCGCTTCTCCCTTTGGGCGGGTCCAGTTGATGAACTGACGAAAATCGGGCAATTCGTTAAGAGAAATCCCAATCTATTCAAGGGTTCACTGCCATATCCCGAAATATACCTGCTATATTCCTATGCATCCAATATCTACGATATGTTTCCCAAATGGTGGGGAAGGAAGGATATCCCCGACCACAGCGGAAGCTTCAACATCTTGGGAAATGTTCTTCTTGATGCGGGAGTCCAAATCGCTGGTTTGTTCTTTGGCGAGGGGAGAACATTCTCAGATGAGGTAGCAACCTGTGAGAAGGGAGCTTTTTCCCAGCTTAGTCCAAGGGATTTCCCCTTCATAATAGTTCCCTCCGCAGCGCATCTCTCCGATAAAAATGTTGCAATGCTCAGAAGGTATGTTGATGCGGGAGGTAAATTGATTATTTTGGGTGAATGTGGAAAGTGGGATGAGAGACATAACGAACGCACAAAAAGCGTAGGAAACGAGCTTGCGAGGGGCAGGAATGTCATTTGGATAAAGGATTGTCCTTGGGATAAGCCAGATGTCCTTTTAAAGGAGGTCTTAAATGCGCTGGGGAAATTGGGTTGGACACCCTCAATAGTTGAGTTGGATGTTAAGCCACTTACTCACAAAGTCTTGAGACAGGCTGAGGGAAGCCTGCTCATCCACATAATAAACAAGGAATTTGAGGAAGGGAAAGGATTTAAGAGATTGGAAAATCTTAAGATTTCCCTCAAGCTGCCGAAGGGTTTTAAACCTGCCAATGAGGTTTTCTGCTATTCTCCCGATTGGGGTTCGTCTCCAGTGAAGATTGAAGGCAAGACAAAGGGAAACGAGCTTTTACTAACGCTTCCTCCCTTTTATGTCTGGTTGATAGTGGAGGTGAGGAAGGCGAATTGAGAGGATTTTTCCTAACAATTCCTCTGCTCATCATCTTCGTTAATTCTGCTTTCGCCGTGGAAAAGGAGGAAGGAGAAGATTTTATCCTTTTCAAAGGAAAAAATTACGCTCTTCGCCTTTACAAGAATGTAGGAACTTTTGATTTTCTCCTCGTGGATAGAATGGGCAATCTTCATCCCATTCATAATCCCAAGGGTGAAGCACCCTGGTTCGGCTACAACTGTTCCAAAGGAGAGATACGCTCCTCAGAAAGTTCACCTGTGATATTAGCGATAAAAAACTGGAAAGATGGCTATGAGATATCCTTAACCTACCCCCTTGAGGAGGATTCAAAATTTATCGGAGAATTTTTTCTTAGCGATGATTTCCTTGTTGTTCGCTCGCTGATAAAAGCGAAAGGAGAAAGGATTGGCATAGTTAGGTTAGCGCCTCGCTTTGAGGTTGATATACAACTCTTCAATAATTTCGCATTTTCCATTCCAAACCGCATCGTTTTCGGGAATGTGAAGGAATTGGGGCGTCCCGGCTATGCGGGTGTAAGAGGATGGGGAGGTCCGAAGAGCTACGATTCCCTTGACCCTGCTTGCCCCTTCTTTGCCCTTTATAATCCTGATTTAAAGCTTGGCTTTCTCTTTATCTACCCTTTTTACGCCAAGCTTTGGAAAGATAAGCATATTTTCCTACAACTCTGGGAGGGAGGAATAAACTATCTCTATGCTGGTTGGGGAGATGAAAAGGATTTGGGGAAAGAGGTTATCTTCGTCATCTCTCCTTTTGAGGGTATGAGCCCAGAGGATTTAAAGTCAAGAGCGATGGAATTGAACAAAAAGATTGAGGAAATGGTGAAAAAGGGTGATTTGCCCTTTCCTTCTTTTTTAAATTCCCTTAAAATGGAGGAGCGGATTTTGAAGATTTGGCAACTCTGCGAGGATTTCTTGAAGGAAAAGATGATTGAGATAGAAAGTGCTTCCCCAAAGGAATTTGAGAAATGGAAGGAGAACATCTTCGCCCTCCAAAGATTTTTCCTTTCTTCCAGGATTTCCTTTGAGAGAGGGGATTACGAAAATTCCTTGTTGAACGCTGAGAAAATGTTGAAAATTTTAGGGATAAAGGAGGGATGAATTTTATGGACAAATTTAAAGTTGGCATCGTTGGTCTCCAAAGAGGAAAGGTTTTCCTTGATGTTTTTCAATCCCATCCAAAAACGGAGATATCGGCGATATGTGATGTTAATTCCCAGCTTTTAGAAAATGTTGGAAGGGAGCTGAACTTATCAGACGAACAACTTTTCCTTTCCTTTGATGAATTCCTCAACGCTCCTATTGATATAGTCGTCATAGCAACTCCTATAGAATTTCACGCCGAGCAGACTATTAGGTCGCTTGAAGCAGGAAAGGATGTCCTTTGTGAGCAGACTGCTGCATACACCATTTCCGATTGTGAGAGAATAGTTGAAGCGGTGAAACGCACGAAAAGGGTTTATATGATGGCTGAAAATTATATCTATTTTAATTACCTTAGGGAATGGAAAAAGATAATTGAACAGGGAAAGCTGGGAGAAATAATCTATGCGGAGAACGAGTATCTCAATCCCATTGTTCCCCTCCTCGTGGATGAGAAAACGGGAAAATTTTCCTGGAGAGCTACAAGGGCGCCAATCTGGTATTGTGCCCACTCAATTGGTCCTCTTCTTCATCTTATGGATGATAGGATTGTGAAGGCGATGGGGATGCTTAGCGATTTCAGGAGCTACCCCCAATATAAGGACTATATAGGCTTCGTTGATTTGGAGATGGGGATTTTTCAAACCCAGAAGGGTGCTATGATAAAGGTTTTGGTCAGCAATGTCAGTCCACGAGGACACTTAATATACTATAGCCTCTACGGGACGAAGGGCTTCGTTGAAGCTCCGAGAGGAGGGGAAGAAGGGTTGCTCTACATTCAAGAAGAGATGGATTCGCCAGCTTCCATCCCCTGCAGAATAACGGACGGTAAACAGCCAGAGTTCTATATGATAGAGGATTTCCTCAAGGCGGTTGAGACAAGGTCTCGCCCACCGATAGATGTCATAAGGGCGATGGATTTCACGGTTCCCGGGTTAATCGCCCATCAATCCGCACTTGAGGGCGGAAAGTGGCTTGATGTTCCCTTATTTGAATGGTAAGGAGGGATTAAAGATGCCAGATTCCTTGCTTGTAGGCGCTTGTGAGGTTGATATAACGCCAAAGGTGGGGACCCTTTTAGCGGGAGGGATATACCCGAGAGTATCAAAGGGGATTCACGACCCCCTTATGGCTAAGGCAATTGTTTTGCAAGCAAATGGAACGAGGCTCGCTTATATCATCCTTGACCTTTGCGTTTTGACGAGGGAGGTGGGGGATAGGATGGTGGAAATGGCGAGCGAGCTCACGGGAATTCCTACCGAAAAAATAATCTGGGCTACCTCCCATACTCATTCCGGTCCCTACACTATGCCCTTCTTCGGCGCCACTGAGGATGAGGTGGTTGACAAAGATTGGCTATCATCCCTACCTAAAAGAGTAGCTAGTTGCGTTGCCGAGGCGGATAAAAGGAAAATACCGGCGAGATGGAGCTTCACGAGGGGCTACAATTATGTGCTACCATTAAATAGAAGATTGAGGTTCAAGGATGGGAGGGAGCTCAATAACTGGCTCATAGACAGAGGCGAGGATATTCAATGTGTGGGAACCGCTGGACCAGTTGACCCCGAGATAGGAATTCTTTCCTTTGAGGATAGGGAGGGAAGACTCATAGCGGTTCTCTTCAATTTTGCCCTCCATTTGACAACCCATTTCGGGGAGGAATTCAGCGCCGATTATCCTGCTGTTGTGGCTCGGAGGATGAGGGAAAGGTTCGGTGAGCAGGTAATCACCCTCTTTATGCCGGGAGCGATGGGCGATATAAACACATATAGAGGTATGGAGGAGACGGGGAATATGCTTGCCGATAGCATAATTCCCAAGCTTGAGGGGAGAACCCCACGGGAGGAACCGCCTATTTTAAAGGCTATGAAGAGCGAGATAGTGGTTCCTTATAGGGATTTCTATCAGGACCAAGAGGAGAGGATTAAGGCATCGCAATGGCCTGAGGATGTGCAGGAAGTTTTCAGGAAGGAGTTGGAGATAATGAGGAAGGAGGGGGTAAGGGAAGGGAAGACGATAGTGAGCGTTTGGAGGGTAGGGGATGTAGCCTTTGCTGGGTTACCAGGAGAGCTTTTCGTGGAATGGGGATTAAAGATAAAGGAGGAGAGCCCCTTTCCCTGGACATTTCCCGTTGAGTTGTGTTGCGATTATCAGGGATATCTTGTAACTAAGAAAGCTTGGGAGGCGGGCGGATACGAGAGCCTCATAGCGAGAAGCGCCAAGCCCTCTCCCGAGGGAGTGGAGATGATGGTTGATAGGGTTATGGAAATGCTTCAAGAGCTTTGCCAAAGAAGATGAAAGAAAAATGCAATGGATTTGGCTTTTGAGAGTAGCAAGCTTGTTCTATACCGATGATGTCAATCCTGTGTGGGTGGAAGAAAGGGTGAAAGAGATAAGGGAAATGGGATTCAATTCCATAATTTTATTTGGCTTCCATTATCGGATGTACTTTCCTCCCGAAAAAAGAGAGGACATCGTGAAGAAGATAGGTATGATTAGCGACATTTGTCATAAATATGGTTTAAAGGTCTTTGAACATCATAGCGCTACCCTTGTTCCTGCCCACCATATTTACCTTAATGGCAAGGATATCAAGACAGAGGACATTCCCCCGCCTTCTCAGGCACCATACATCGCCTGGGCTCCTGTTGATGCCAGGACTGGGAAACCCGATGTGGTCAAAAGCTACGATGGCATTTTCCTATGTCCAAATAATCCGGGACATCAGGAGGCTTATTTACAGCATGTAAGGGATATTTTGACCAAGACATCAGTTGATGGTTTGATGTCCGATGATGTTGAGTATTTAGAGGATTACTATTCCTGCGCTTGTCCCTTCTGCAAGGCTAAGTTTAAAAAGGAAACGGGTATAGAGCTGCCACCAGCGGATGACAAAGGCTTTTGGGGCAATTATCAGAACGCAGCGTTTAGAAAATGGCTTCGCTTCCGCCAGAAATCCGTTGGCGACCATTACGAGAGGCTAAGAGAATTAAGGGATAAATTAAAACCTTCTTTGCCCTTGCTTGCCTGTCAAGCTGACCCTACTGGCTTATTGATAGCCCTACAATGGGCTCTGCCCGTTGAAGAAATCGCACGGGGTGCGGACATCCTTTTCTACGAGGCTTGTGGCTCTCCTTTTTGGCGAGTTTACTTCCCCGGTTGGAAGGAGATAGCTTCAAATATCCTTTTCCTCAAGGGGCTTGGCGAGCGTCTTAATATGCCAGTTCTCGTCCTCTTTTATCCCCAACAAGAGGAAGAGTGGTTCTTCTGTTGGTCGCTGGCGAAGAGTTTTGGCGCTAATGTATGGTTCTCCCCCTCCAAAGCGGTAAAGGATTACATAAAGTGGGAGGAAAACCATCCCTATCTTTTCTACAACTCCACGCCTATGGCAAATATAGCGATTTTGTTTTCTCGCAATACACGAGACCTATATGTCAAAAATTCCCTCTTCCTACGGGAATGGGAGGGGTGGTGCTCCGCTCTCCTGGAGAATTCCATACCCTTCCGTGTGATAACTGATGATGACATCAACCTTGAGCGATTATCAAGATATCAACTGCTTATCTTGCCCGATATAGCCTGCCTGAGCGATAAGCAAGTATCGGTGATAAAAGAGTTTGTGCGGAAGGGTGGCAAGCTTGTCGCAACTGGTGAGACCTCTCTTTATGATGAAACTGGGGAGAGAAGGGAGGATTTCGCCTTAAGGGAGATTTTTGGGCTTTCTCATAAAGCCATAGACCAGTTGAAGAATGGCTTTGCTATTGTGAATGGAATAAATGTTCCCTCCGGAGTTCTACACGATTTTGGGAAAGGAAAGGTCTTATATATTTCCAACACCCCCGGTGTCCTCGCTCAATCAAGCTTTAAGCTTGAGGGAAAGACTATGATATGCCTTGAAGAGGCTTCTCCTACCAATTTGGAGTTGATAAAACAAATTGCTCTATGGGGGACTAAGGGGAAGCCCTCACTGATAGTGAGAAATAGGAAGGGCGTTATCGCTATACCTCATATCTTGCCGAACGGGGAGGTTATCATACATATATTGAACATTGCCGGTTCATTTTACAAAAAAGGCGAGAGCTTCCCCGCCAACGAGGTCGTATATCCTGATTTGAAGGAACTATGGAGGGAAGATAAGTTAACCCTATTTCTTCCCAATTATAAACCGCGGGAATGTTCCCTTTTTATACCTCCAGAGGGAGAGGAGAACAGATTGAGGGTGAAGAGCTCTAGGCAAGGGACAGAAATAGAAATTCCCCTTTCAATGTTTAAACGATATGCTATTATAAAATTGAAGAGCTCGAGGTAAGATATTGAGAAGGAGAGAAGGTTTATGAAGAAATTAGGCATTGGTGTTGTAGGATGCGGGGCTATCGGTCCCGCACACGCTCAAGCTGCTCAGGAGCTTGAGGAAACGAGGCTCGTTGCGGTCTGCGATGTAAGGGAGGATAAGGCAAGGGATTTAGCACAGCGCTTCGGAGTTGATTGGTATACCGATTATGAGAAGATGTTGGAAAGAGATGACATTGATGTAGTTTCCATCTGCGTTCCCTCAGGCATGCATGCTGATTTTGGAATAAAAGCAGCTAAAGCGAAGAAACACATAATTTGTGAGAAGCCCCTTGATATATCGCTGGATAAATGTGATGCTCTAATAGAGGCTGCCAAGGAAAACAATGTAAAGTTAGGTTGTATCTTTCAGCGAAGGTTCACGGAGGAAATAAGGTTTATGAAAGGTCTTGTTGAAGAGGGTAGATTGGGCAAAATAGTTTTAGCGGATATGGATATGAAGATTTATCGTAGTCAAGCTTATTACGATAGCGGTGATTGGCGTGGCACTTGGAGGCTTGACGGCGGCGGCTGTCTTATGAATCAAGGCGTCCATTTCGTTGATTCTTTCCTATGGATTATGGGACCGGTGGAGTGGGTTGAGGCTGAGATAGGGACATTGGCTCATAATATTGAGGTTGAGGACACAGCGGTTGCAATCCTGAAGTTCAAGAATGGGGCTTTTGGCGCGATTAAAGCTACTACTTCCGCCTATCCGGGAATCGGTGCGAGGATAAGCATAGCTGGTTATAAGGGTTCCGCAATTTGGAAGGAGGAGCCAGAGGGTTCCTTGCCGGGGGAAATAGCATTCCTGGAAATAGAGGGGCAAAAGAAAGAGGAAAAGGAGGAACAGAGGAAATTGGAAAAAGGAGCAGAGGAAGGGGGATTAATCCCTTTCGCAGGCGCTGGCGTATTTAGGTATCATCTTTTGAATATGCGAGATATAATTAGAGCGATAATTGAAGATAGGGAGCCTCTAATTACGGGCGAGGAAGCGAGGAAGGCGGTGGAGCTCATTTTGGCTATTTATGAATCAGCGAGAAGGAAAGAAAGGGTTTATCTGCCCTTGAAAATAGAAAGAAGGAGGTATGAGATATTATGAGCGAGCGAATCTTTCTGTCCATTTGCGGGCTCTTTCTGCTCGGCTTAGCGTTACCAGCCGAGGGGCAGCTGACGCTTGCGAGAAATGGCAAGGCGTTGATGGCGATAATTCTTCAGCCAGAAGCCACGGTCACGGAACGCTATGCTGCGGAGGAACTCGCCTCCCATCTGGAGAAGATTTGTGGGGCTAAATTTGAGATTAGGGAGATATCTCCCGGTGAGGTTCCTAAAGAGGGCATCATAATAGGTCCCGGTGAGCTTACAGACAAACTTTTCCCCGAGGTTGTGGATTATCTGAGAAAGCCAAGTTCTCCTTTTGGAGGCGAGCAGTTAACGATACGCACTAAAGGAAACTATCTGCTCCTCGCAGGTGGAAGACCGAGGGGAACTCTTTATGCTGTCTATCGCTTCTTAAGCAAGCAATGTGGCGTTCGCTGGTGGACGCCTTGGGCTACCACCATCCCTAAGAAAAGCACTTTGACAATCCCTAAGCTCTCCATTGAGGAAAAGCCAGCCTTTGAATATCGGGAACCATTTTGGTATCCCGCCTTTGATGGCGATTGGGCGGCGAGAAACTATTATAATGGTAATTCTGCTCGCCTTACGGAAAAGCAGGGAGGCAAAATCGTCTATAAAGGCTTCGTTCATACCTTTTATGCTCTTGTCCCTCCCCAAGAATATTTTGATAAACATCCCGAATGGTTCAGCTTGATAAATGGGAAACGCCAATGGCAATACGCCCAGCTTTGCTGCACAAACCCTGAATTGAGGAATTTTCTCACGGAGAGAGTAAGGCAATGGTTAAAGGAATCTCCTGAGGCAAACATAATCTCCATTTCTCAAAACGATTGGGGAGGCAACTGCCAGTGTGAGAATTGTCGTGCTTTGGACGAACGGGAAGGGACGCCTGCAGCTTCTGTTTTGGATATGGTCAACGACATAGCGCAAAGATTGGAAAAGGAATTTCCCAATGTTGCTTTTGATACATTAGCATACTCCTACACAAGGAAGCCACCAAAGACTATTAAGCCACGCCCAAATGTAATCGTGCGCCTTTGTTCAATTGAATGCAATTTCGCCCAACCGCTTGAGCATCCAAGCAATAAAGCTTTCGCCGATGACATCCGTGGCTGGTCCCAATTAACCAAGAGGCTTTATATCTGGGATTATACAACGGATTTCGTCAACTACGCTCAGCCTCATCCTAATTGGTTCTCCCTTGGACCCAACCTCCGCTTCTTTCATAAGCACGGCGTTTTGGGAGTGTTTGAGCAAGGAGCATATCAATCCCATGGAGCTGAATTCGCGGAATTGAGGGCTTGGCTCTTGGCTCAACTTCTTTGGGACCCTTATCAAGACGATAAGAAGTTGATAGATGAGTTCCTCAAGGGATATTACCGCAAGGCAGCTCCATATATCAGACGATATATGGAGCTTATGCATAATGCGGCGAAGGATTATTACCTTGGGTGTTTCACTCCCGCAAATGCTCCCTTCTTCAATTTTGAGACGCTGAGCAAAGCGGAAAAGCTATGGCAAGAGGCGGAAAAGGCGGTTAAGGACGACCCCGATATCTACTGGAGGGTCAGGCAGGCGCATATGCCCGTATATTATGCAGTTCTAAACAATTGGGTTCGTTTGCGGGTTGAATGTGCCAGAGCGGGCGAAGAATGGCCCTGGGCTACTTCCCGCAAAGCGCTTGCTCAGGAATGGCTTTCCGTTGTCACAGGGCAAGGACCACAAGGCTGGAGTCCGATGACCCATGTGAATGAAGGAGGATTGACGCCTCAAAAGTTCGTTGAATCGCTTGGAGAGGATGACCCAGAGATTGAGAAACTGCCGAAACGAATACCTAAGGAAGTTCCTTTGCCAAAGGATATCCCTGGTTTAGACCCGAAAAAATGCGTTGATGTGCAGGATGATAAGATGGGAATAGCGGAGGAAGGAAGATTGGGAAAGCGCCGTGTCGACCACAACGCCTCCGATTACCTCGTCGTGTGGATGCCGGGCTGGCATCACGAATGGGCTTGTCAGATTCCTTGGAAGAATCTACCCCAAAAGGTTCAGAAGGGACGCTGGAAGGTTTATGCTGTAATAAAAGTAGAGAAGAAGGAGGGAGTTGACCCCGAAAAGGAGGCTATTTGGGCGGGAGTTTATAACTGGGGTAAAAGGCAAGAGCTAGCAGAGGTGAGGATACTTATTAAGGATACGAGCGAGGATTATCGTTCTTATTTGATTGGAACGGTTGAGGCATCCCCGGAGCAATACATTTGGATAGCGCCACCGGGAGCTGGAATAGAGGGACCGGTAAGGTTGTCGCCGGGGGAGGGCAACATAAAGGGGTTATGGGTAGATAGGGTTATATTGGTGCCAGCGGAGTAAGAAGGAAAGCGAGGATAGTAAGGGGGCTCCCGAAGGGAGCCCCCTTGTTTATTTCCCTTCTAATGACGAAAAAAACACCCCGCCAGACTTCTTCTGGTATCCCATAATTTTGAAAATAAGCGCAATTGTTGTTAAAATTAGATTTGAAAATGTTAAGATTCATCAAGATTATCTTTAAAATCGCAGGTTCCCTTCTGCTCCTTATCATAGCGGGGTTGGTGGGATATTTTCTCTATTGTTTTGCGAGCGTCCGAACGATTTCTCTTGAGGGAGAGGACACATACACGCAGGTTTTGGCTGGTGCTACGCAAATCTTTGATAGGAACGGTGTCCTCTTAGCCGACCTCTCAGGTGAGATGAGGGAATATGTCCCCTTAAAGGATATTCCTCCTGCCCTTCAGCTCGCCACTGTAGCGAGTGAGGACCGCCGTTTTTTCTCCCATAGGGGTTTGGACTTACGGGCAATCCTTCGTGCCCTATATCAGGATATAAGGATGAGGAGAATAGTGGAAGGAGGGTCAACGATAACCCAACAAGTTGCTCGCAATCTTTATCTATCCCAGAAGAGAGCCCTATCAAGGAAGCTGCAAGAGATGGCTATTGCCATCCGCTTGGAGCGTCATTACACGAAGGAAGAAATACTTGAGATGTATCTTAACAAGGTGAATTATGGGAGCGGTGCCTATGGAGTAGGGATGGCAGCGAAGATTTATTTTGGAAAACCGGTTAGCCAGCTTACCCTTGCGGAATGCGCCTTGCTCGCTGCAATTCCTCGCCGTCCTGCGGATTACTCCCCCTATAAGAATCCTCAACTTGCCCTGAAGATGCGAAACATTGTCCTGGATAAGATGGAACAATTGGGTTTCATAACTAAAGAGGAAGCGGATAAAGCCAAGAAAGAACCGATAAAACTTGCATATAAGGAACCACCACAGATGATGCGATTTAAGGCGCCTTACTTTGTGTTCTGGGTGATTGACCAATTAACGAGGAAGTATGGAGAGGATTTTGTGTATAAGACTGGCTTAAAAATCTATACAACATTAGATATCCATCTTCAGGAGGCTGCTGAGGAAGCGGTGCGAAGGGGACTTGAAAGGGCAAAATCGTTAAATGTTCACCAAGCAGCGCTTGTTGCAATTGACCACAAAACAGGCGATGTTTTGGCTATGGTGGGCGGAAAGGATTTCAGGGAGAGCCAATTCAATAGGGCGGTGCAAGCTGTCTTACAGCCAGGCTCTGCCTTCAAAATCTTCGTCTATACCGCTGCAATTGATAAAGGGTACAAGCCTGAGGACACGATAGTTGATGCTCCTGTGGCTTTCAAAGGTGCTAATGGTGTCTGGCGGCCGAAAAACTTTGACGGTCGCTACAGAGGGAGGGTAACGCTTAAGAAGGCATTAGCCTATTCCATCAATATTCCCGCTATTAAGCTTGCGGATAAAATAGGCATAAAAACGGTCATAGATTATGCTTATAAAATGGGGATAACAACCCCATTACAGCCTTATCTCTCCACGGCGATAGGGGCATCTGGGGTAAAGGTCTTGGATATGGCTTCGGCAATTGGAGTGATTGCGAATAACGGGATTCGTTGTTCGCCGAGGGGAATTCTTAAAATCTACACAAGCAAAGGGACCATTTTAGAGGATAACAAAACAATTTCATATCCTGTTCTTTCAGAAGAAACGGCGAAAATTATGCAAGAGATGTTGAGGGAAGTTGTCCTTCAGGGAACTGGAAGGAGGGCGAGGGGTGTGCCTGGGGCGGCAGGCAAAACAGGCACTTCCGATGATTTCCGGTCCGCTTGGTTCGTTGGTTATACTCCCCAGCTATCTTGCGCTGTATGGGTGGGAAATGACGATTATTCCCCTATGCCCAGGGTCGTAGGTGGTTCCATCCCTTGCGAGATTTGGGCTGACTTTATGCTAAAAGCTGGTAAAATCTGGGGGACACAGAAAGAGGCAACATCAGGGGAGGATAACAAGGTGAAACTTCGCATCTGCGATGAATCGGGGAAAGTAGCCACACCCTACTGCCCTTCCACCCACATTCAAGAATTCACAAAGGGTTTTGAGCCTAGGGAGAAGTGCGACATTCACACCGGCGACTTAGTAGAGGTAAACATCTGCACCCAATCGGGGAAAATTGCCACTCAATATTGTCCCTCAACGAGAAGAATAAGGGTGCCAATTGATAAAATGCCAACGGAGACTTGCCCCATTCATACTTCCCCTAATCAGGAAACAGCTCCTAAAAATGAGGCTACTAAACAGCCCACCTTGGGAAATCAATAAAGGGCGAATAAAAGTCCTTTTCTATTTCTCCTGCTCTCTTTTCCTGCTCCTTGCCTCTTATCTCTGGTATCTCCAGGTCTTCAAAGGAGAGGAAATGAGGAAACTCTCAGAAAGTATAACGATAAAATTAGCCACCATCCCTCCACCAAGAGGGCTAATCCTTGACCGAAATGGCAAGGTCTTGGCAACGAATGTGAGAAAATACAGGGTCCTGCTCATCGGGCAAAGCATTGAGAAAGGCGAGCTTGAAACCCTTTCCCTCACTCTAGGAATACCTGTTTCCGAGTTGAAAGAAAGAATCGCCAAAAAGGCGATATTTGATGTAGTTGAATTGGAAAGGGATATTCCGTTTAAAAAGATTGTTCGTATCGTTGAGCAAATGCCCTATCTTCCTAACTTGATTATAGAGGAAGTAAACCAGAGATTCTATCCTTATGGTTCCCTCGCCGCTCATCTTATCGGTTATGTAGGGGAAATATCGGCGGAGGAGCTAAAAAAATGGAGGGAAAATGGCTATCAGATGGGAGATATGGTGGGGAAAACAGGGATAGAAAGGCTCTGGGAAAGCAAGCTAAAGGGAGAGAAGGGAGGGCAAAGGATGGAGGTTGATGCGAGGGGGCAGGTTCATAGGCTTTTAGAGCGAATTGAGCCCAAACCGGGGGAAGAAATACGCCTCACAATTGACCTTAACATTCAAAGGGCTGCGGAGGAAGCACTGAAAGGGAAAAGGGGAGCTGTTGTTGCTATGAATCCCCAGACGGGCGAAATCCTTGCCCTAGCAAGTAGTCCTTCCTTTGACCCAAACCTGTTTGCTTCACCTCGGGGGAAAGAGAAGGAGCGCCTTGCCCTATTTAATGATAAAAGGCATCCTTTTTTAAATCGTGCGATTTCGGGGGTCTATCCGCCGGGCTCCATCTTCAAGCTCATCACTGCAACGGCGGGGTTGGAGGAGGGAAAGATATCTCCTTATATAGTAATTAATTGCCCGGGTGGATTGCGGGTAGGGAAAAGGTTTTTCCGCTGTTGGCGAACTCACGGTCCTGTGAACTTCGTATCAGCCATTGAGCAATCCTGCGACACCTACTTTTATAGACTGGGACTCTTAATAGGTCCGCAAAAGCTCGCTGAATGGGCGAGAAAATTCGGCTTGGGGGAAAGGACGGGGATAATCCTTCCTGGGGAGGCGAAAGGTTTCATCGCAGATGAGGAATGGAAAAAGCAAAAATTAGGGGAAATTTGGTATCCCGGCGACACAGCCAATATGGCTGTGGGGCAGGGCTTCACCCAGATGACCCCAATTCAAGCTTGCAGGATGGTTTCCGTGTTCGCAAATGGAGGATATCTGGTGAAACCGATTATAATGTTAGGGGAGAAAGAGGAAAAAGTTCCCCTTGGTATATCTGCTTCAACCTTAGAGTTGGTGAGGAAGGGAATGGAGGAAGCGGTAATGGGAAGTTCAGGCACCGGTAAATTGGCAAGGATTAACGGGATTAGGATAGCGGGAAAAACGGGAAGCGCGCAAGACCCACCGAGAAAAAGAACGCACGCCTGGTTCGTTTGCTTTGCTCCTGTGGAAAATCCTCGTATAGCTGTTAGTGTTGTCGTGGAGGAGGGAGGGATGGGGGGTAGCGTTGCTGCGCCAATCGCTAAAAAAGTGCTTGAAGCGGCTCTCTTGCCTTCCAAGTGATTTTACGATTTGCGGTTTGCCCCTGACCCTCGTGCGCCTGTCCATCTCCAGATGGTTGTTATTGAGGGTATATGCTTCGTTTTCTCTTCCAGGATATTCGCTATTTTCCTGAGGGGAACACCGGTCTCATATAGATGAAGGACTCTTTCTTCTACATCAAGCCAATAGCGCGCTTTCGGGCTTAATATCTTGAAAGGAAAACTAAGCTCACTCCCACATTCCTTACATTCTATCCTTGGCACCTTCAGACCTTTGATTAACCCTTCCAAGACCAGCAAATTTCTCCTATAATGTCCATTTCTTCGTAGCTGGTCAGTTCTCCTTGGTCCACAGATGGGACAGACGAGGGGAGTTTCTTTAGATTTTCTTTTCTTGGCATACCTTCCCGGTAGGAGTTCTTCCAATTCTTGTTCCAAAAGCTTCTCTATTAAATATTTTTTCTCTTCTAATGCCTTTTCCCTATCTACTTTCCTCATATAAAGCCTCCTGCAAATTTTTGTTGCTCTTTGGTGCCGAGGGGGGGAGTCGAACCCCCACGAGCGGTGAAGCCCACCTGATTTTGAGTCAGGCGCGTCTGCCAGTTCCGCCACCTCGGCGATTAATCCTTCT
>JBMFMH010000035.1:0-3853 GCA_049970775.1 bacterium
AGGAAGTAGCGCGAGATATTAAATCTATTTTTTCCCATACCAGCAACAAAGCCTATTGGACATAAAGTAAACTAACATTTATAATATCAAAAATGTTTGTTCTGCTTAATATTCTCGCAATTGTCCTAAACCCCGGCTTTGAGGCGGGGAACCTTGATAGGTTTTCCTCTCCACCCCATTGGACTCTTTATGTCATCAAAGCTCCCGTCAAAGGGGAGCTTTCAGGCGATTCTCATAGCGGAAATTTCTCTTATCTCATCAAGACTCGTGAGGGCTCTTCTCCCTTGATGTTCTCCGAGGCTGGAGAAGCTTTCCTCCAATCCGAGGTCTTCCCTACTGAGGAAGGCAAGAAATATTCTTTCTCCCTCTGGGTTAAAGGGGATGGGAAAGCGAGGTTGGAGGTTCTCTGGTGGGAGCAATACGACGAGGTGGCAAGAGCCTGCCAGCATCAGCTGGATTCATCTGGTGATATCCCTTGTAAGGGCGAATGGCAGAGGATAAAGCTGGACTTGTCCCCTCCGCCGAAAGCTACCCGAGCTTACATTCGGCTCGTTGCTGAGGAAGGAAATGTCTATTTTGATGATGTGAGTGTGGAGGTGAAATAAGGCGCGATTTGAGCTTTTCTTTTTAATCTTTTCTCTACTCGGCTTCGCTCAAGAAGCAGTCCTTTCCGTGGGAGATTACTCTGCTACTCTTGATGAGAGAGGATTGCAACTTAGATGGAGGGGGCAGCAAGTCATCTCCGGTTCTTACCTTCGCTTAGCGAGACCTAATTACCAAGGTGAAGACTACCTATATTTTCGCAGTGGTAAAGCAACGATTGAAGGAAACAAGATGGAGGTTCCTTTCCGTTCCGCTAAGGGAGATTTGGATGGGACATATAGCCTTGAATTGAGCGAGAAAGGGCTTTTGGTTTCCCTTTCGCTTAAGCTTAACGACCCAACTCTCCCAAGTGGACCAAGGGAATATGCCGTGGGGATGTTTCCAGAGGGATTGGTTGAGGGGCAGGAATACGAGTTGGAGGTTCCCTTAGGGAAAGCACAAGGAAGCTTCCCAAAGGAACCACCAGAGAGGGCAAGGGATTATGGACCATCTTTCATAAAGGCGAGAATTAAGACGAATGGTGGATTTGCTGTTCAAATAGAAGCAATTGAAGGTGGGCGCCTTCTCTTTCACGACGCCAGGGGAAGCGATTGGTTTCCTGGGGAGGATAGAAGAATCTGGATTTGGGCGCCTAGTGCTTCCGTCGGGAACGGGCTTTTTCTAAAAACATCCGTTTTCATAAGCTGTGAGGAAATAAGGGAGGAAAAGGAGGAAGGCGAGATATTGCTGATAGACAGGGGAGAAGAAATACCTCTTAAGGGAATAGTCGTTCCCGCTGATTCCCCTATAGAAAAGGCTGCAGGAAAGGAATTGGGAAGATATCTTGAGATGATGACCGGGGCAAAGGTCCCCATTTTTGAGGGATTGAGAGGTGGGGAAGGGTTTATATTCGTTGGGAAGCTTGGTTTCAGGGAAGAGGAGTTCGCCAATTTCAAAGACGATGGTTTCATAATTCGTCAAAGGGGAGGCAATCTTTTCCTCTCCGGCAAAAACTATAGGGGAACGATTTTTGCGGTTTATCGTTTATTGGAGATGTTGGGTTGCAAATTCCTAGCAAGGGAGGAGGAAATCATTCCCCGGACGAAGAAACTGAGGATAGAAGTTAGAGAAATCAAGGAAAATCCTGCCTTTGAGTGGCGCTATTTTGATGCGACGATAGATGGATTGAAATGCTATCTTGACCCGGGAATAAGGGATGAGGTTATTAGCGGTGAAAAGGTGCCCGCTGTGCTGGGCGCACCCGCCTTTTGGCATCATCCGATGAACGGCTATATTCCTCTTGAAAAATATGGTCAAACCCATCCGGAATATTACTGCTTGATAGAGGGGAAGAGATGGCCTGAATTGAAACGCTATTCTGGATGGGACGAGCGGGTGCTCTTTCACCCCTGCGTTTCCAATCCCGAGGTGAGAAAGGTCATCCTTGATACCCTCCTTCCCCTAATGGATTCTCATCCCGACGCTCGCTATTTCACCGTCCATGCGGGAGATAGCGACTTTTGGTGTCAGTGTGAGAGATGCAACGCAATGGATGTTGACCCAAATATTAAATCTGATAGAATGGTGCAGTTCACGAATGCCATCGCTGAGGTTGTGGCTAAACACCATCCCGATAAGTTCGTCACTATGCTCGCTTATGTTAAGGCTTATCGTCCTCCCCTGCGGGACAGACCGAAAGAGAATGTCCTCATCTGGTTTTGCCCCATTGGCGCTTGTCAAATTCATCCCTGGCGTGCCCCTTGTAATAAAGAAAATTATGAGGTTCTCCTCGGTTGGATAGAGAAGCACCCTTCTTTTGGTATGGGAATACTGACATTTGATTATCCCATCAACTACGCTTATATAATTGAGCCATTTCCCACCCTCTTCGCCTACTTAGAGAACCTCAAGCTTTATAAGAGGTTGCACATAAGAGGTCTTTACATCTGTGGAATAGATGGAAAAAACCATTTGTCCCACCTTTTCTCTTATGTGGTTCCGAGAATGATGTGGAATCCAGATGCGATGGCGGATAAGTATATAAACGAATTTCTTGCTGGTTGGTATGGACCTGCGGCGCCATTTATGAAGGATTATTTGCGGCTTTTGCGTGAGCTGGTTATGAGCGGTAAAGCCTGCTTCAATCCCTGGACCCTTCCACCCAAGGAGCTTTTCACGCCTGAATTCTTCCTCAAGGCTTACGGGATTTTTGAGGAAGCTGAGAGAGCTTGCAGAGGCAATGAGCTATATTTGAGCAGGTTGTGGAAAGAGAAAGCAGGTTTGCTTTTCGCTGACCTCTCCCTCTATTGGGATTTTGCGAAATTTGACGCTGGGGAGATGGTATCTCAGCCTTCTGAATGGCAGTTGAAGAAGTTGGCGGAATTCCTTAGAATATGCGCCTATTTTGAGTGGAACAACATAATGGCTTGGACTCCCTTTATGGATTGGGTTGGGGAAAGGCTCGGTTATAGGCCACAAGCGAGCGGATGGTATCAATGGTGGGAGGAGCCGGTGATAAAGCAATTCATAGAAAATCCCCTTGAGACATATGAGAACATAGTAAAGCCGAAGCTTAAGCCGAAGACCATAAGCCTGGAGAGCGGGGAGCTGAAAGTTGAGATAGTGCCAAGTTTAGGGGGAAGGATAAGGAGCATATATGTGAAAAAGGAAGGAATTGAACTGCTTTGGCGCCCTGCTATGCCTCCACTTTATAGTGGGGAGCGGTGGCGAGATTTTGGAGGTTATGAGGAATATGCAGGGGAGGAGCTTGGTGCTCCCGGCTGGAAGGAGGAATATGCGGTTGATGTATCTCCCGATGGCAGAAGCGCTATTTTAACCTGTAGATTGCCCAAGGGCTTGGTTTTGAGAAGGAGGATAACCCTCCTTGACAAGGAAGTGGGATTGGAAATAAGCTCAAGTATAAAAAACGAAGGAAAGGAGGAAGTAGAAGGGGTTGTCCTACGCATTCATCCCGAATTCAGCTTCGCAAAAGATTCAGGGGCGATTTTTATGGCGAAGAACGCAAAGGGGGAGTGGATTAGGATAGAGTTGAAGCCGGAGGATAATTTCCTTAAGAGGGAGGATTTCGCTGGTGGGGAGGTTAAAGTTGTGGATGAAAAAGAGAGAAGGAGTTTAATAAACATCTTCAATCCTCAGGAAGTTGAGAAGTATATGATTTACAATGGGAAAGATTTCTATAACTTGGAAATTTATTCCCCAAAGAGGAATTTGAAGCCGGGAGAAGAGATAAGCATAACCCATCGCTATATTT
>JBMFMH010000035.1:3953-15453 GCA_049970775.1 bacterium
TTAGCCGAGATAAAAGAGAAGAAAGGAGGTGAAATTAATTGAAGAGCCTGAAAGGCACGAGAACGGAGAGGAACATTTTAACCGCATTTGCTGGCGAATCGCAGGCGAGGAATCGCTACTCTTTCTTCGCAAAGAAGGCTAAGGAGGAAGGTTATGAGCAAATAGCAGCTATCTTCCTTGAGACAGCGGAGAATGAGCGGGAACATGCCAAAAGGCTTTTTGGCTTTTTGGAGGGAGGGGAGGTGGAGATACAGGCTTCCTTTCCCGCTGGAATCGTTGGGAGCACAGTTGACAATCTGAAAGCGGCGGCGGATGGAGAGCACTATGAGAATACGATTATGTATCCAGAGTTCGCCAAAGTAGCGGAAGAGGAGGGCTTTCCTGTAATCGCTGCGGTAATGCGAGCGATAGCGGTGGCGGAGAAGCAACACGAGAAGAGGTTTCTTGCGCTTCGGCAGAACATCCTTGAGGGGAAGGTATTCAAGCGGGATACGGTTGTCAGGTGGAAGTGTAGGGAATGCGGATATGTTCATGAGGGGACGGAACCGCCAGAGATATGTCCCGCTTGTGGACATAGCAAGAATTACTATGAGCTGTTAGTGGAGAACTGGTAAAAATTAACCCCATCCCCCTTAAGCCCCCTTCCCCTTATGGGGAAGGGGGCTTATTATTTTATATTATGAGAAAACCAAACCCCTCTATTTGGTTAAAAACAATCGCTATCGTCCCCCAGATAACAAGTGAGGAATGGGCGAGATTGGATATTCTATCAAAGTGGTTAATCGCCATTAGGGCAAGATTCCTCGTTATGACTGTCGTATCCTGCGCGATAGGAGGGCTCTTAGCATTCAAGGTGGGGAAGTTTCAGTTTTTTGCTTGGCTTTTGTGCACAATAGGATATCTTTTTGCCCACGCCACCGCCAACATCCTCAATGACCTTGTTGACTACCTCTTAGGTGTAGATAGAGGCAATTATCTTCGCCTTTATGATGAACCTCATCCTCTAGCCCATAATTTAATGAGCTTAAAAGGACATTTTCTTTGCACGCTGTTAACCTCTTCTCTTACTTTGATAATTTGGATATATCTTGTCCTTCTTCGTGACCAACTTGCCCTTCTTCTTTTCTTAGCCCAAATATTTATTTTGTTGTTCTACACCTATCCCCTCAAGTGGGTGGGTCTCGGTGAATTAGCGATTTTCACCACTTGGGGACCGCTAATGGTAGGAGGTTGCTATTTCTTTACCTCAGGTGAGTGGAGTTGGCAGGTTGTTCTTGCCTCTATTCCTCAGGCTCTCGGTGTTACCTCTGTGCTATTAGGAGACCACTTAGATAAATATGAACTTGATAAAGCAAAAGGGATACGAACTCTCCCCGTTATCATAGGCGAGAGGAACGCGAGATATCTAACGATTTTAGTTATCCTCTGCCAGTATCTTTCCCTTTTTTATCTCGTAGCTATCCGCTTTTTCTCCCCCGTTATGCTCCTCGTTCTATTAGTATTCCCTTCTTTTTTGAGGGTGTTTAAGCTTTTGCAATTCCCTATGCCGAAGGAGAAGCCCCTTGATTTCCAGGATTTCCTTGTGGATAAGTGGCCTCGTTGGTTTAGGGCTGGGATTTTCTGGCACAATCGTAGATTCGGCAGCGTTTTTCTAATAGCGCTTATAATGGAGGTTATTTTCTCAAAGTGTAAGTTGATATGAGGAAGCTTAATCCCTCAATGTGGTTTAAGGCTTTAACCATTGTCCCTCGTGTGGAGCGCGAGGAATGGAATCAATTGGACTTCTTCTCTAAGTGGCTCATCGCTACTCGCTCCGTCGTCCTCATTATGACCTTCCTTTCCTCAGCAATAGGCGGGCTCCTCGCTTATAAAGCGGGTAAATTCCAGTTTCTTCCTTGGCTTTTATCCTGCATAGGATTGATTCTCGCTCACGCAACGAACAATCTCCTTAACGATTTCATAGACCACCTAATGGGCGTTGATAAAGATAACTATTTCCGGGTCCAATATGGTCCTCAGCCTCTGGAGAACGGTCTTATGAGCTTTAAAACACATTTCCTCTATATCTTTTTCACTGGGCTTTTTGCTTTCGCAATCGGGGTCTATCTTGTCTATCTACGCTTCCCTATCGCCCTCTATCTCTTCCTCGCTGGTTCATTCTTCCTCCTTTTTTATACCTTCCCCCTAAAATATTTTGGGATGGGTGAGCTAGCTGTCCTCATAGTCTGGGGTCCGCTTATGGTTGGTGGTTCCTATTTCATAGCCTCCGGGGAATGGAGTTGGCGGGTTGCCATCGCTTCTTTACCTTACGCTTTAGGGGTTACCTCTGTCCTTCTGGGGAAACACATTGATAAATACGATTTTGATAAAGCGAAAGGAATAAAGACATTGCCAGTCCTTTTAGGTGAGAGAAACGCAAGAACACTTACTATCCTTGCGATGCTTTTCCAATACCTGCTTGTTTTTTATCTCGTTGCGATTAGGTTTTTCTCCCCTGTTTTATTGCTCGTCGTTTTTGTCTTCCCATCCTATCTTTATGTTTATCGGATGTTCAGGGAAGGGAAGCCGAGGGAGATGCCAAAGGGTTATAGGGAGGATGTTTGGCCCCTTTGGTTCGTTGCTGGTGCCTTCTGGCACAATCGTAGATTCGGCATTGCCTATCTCCTTGCGTTGATAATAGATGTGTTTCTTTATAAGACAGGTATATTCCATATGTAGATTGGAGGCTGAAAAGATTGAGAAGTTATTTTAAATTATCGTTATTTCTCGTTTCAATCGCTTGTTTAGGCAGTGAAATGGTTAGCTGGAATGATTTCCTTCTTCTCTCAAAGGGAATATGGAGAAGTATGAACGATGCGATTGTGGAGACGACCACGGACGGCTTAAAAGTCAGGATAGCGTCAGAGAAGAGCTGGGGGCTTGCTTATTTCTCAAATCTTTATCTTCCACACGATATTACCGCTGTCAAAGTTGAGGTTGTAGATGTAACTGCAAAGGGAAGATGGATTATGAAGTTAAGAGGAGACCTTTTGGGAGATGGAAGGGATTTAACCCTCCATCTATTCACTTCCTCAAAACCAGGGGTGGAGAAGGTCAACATAGACCCTCGTTTCCCCCTGAAGTGGAAATCTCCGATTGAGATTCAGCTTGGTTTGGAAGGGGAGCCGGGCGCCTATGCGGTTTTTAAATCTGTGGAGTTTATAAGGGGCAAAAGGGCAATCAAGAGAATAACGGGCATTGAAGCGATAGACCTAATGCCTGATATTCCTCACCCTTTGAAGATTTTGGATTGGCATTCCCTTGCAGTGGATTACATCAACTTCGTCTTTGACTTCAACAAAAAGGGGGAATTTCTCCCTTTGATTTGGATTGATGACACCGATAAAGCAAATCCTTGCTTCGGTTTGCAAAGCTATGTGGGGACTGCTCAAAAGGGGAGCCAGCATGAGGCTGTGACCACCATTTCCGCCCTCCTAACCGCCAGTTTGGTGGGGTTGGATAAGAGGAAATTCATCCCTATGGCTAAGGCCTATTACAGTGAGGAGCTTGGGTTAGTTCTCAATGGAAAGGGGATGAGGAATTCGAGCGGTGATTGGTGGTATGATATCTGGCCTTCCATTTTATTTCTAATGCTTGCTGATAGACATCCTGAACTTGATGCGGGAGGGAAAATCCTTAAATCCATTTCGGACCGCTGGTATGAGGTTTGCTTAAAACTGAAGGGCACAAGGGAATTGCCTGATTTCCAACATACCGCCTTTGACTTTCTCCTCCAAAAGCCCATAGATAGGGGATGGGCGGAACCCGATAGCTCCGCGGGAATTGCCTGGCTTGAATACATCGCCTGGCTGAAGTTCAAAGAGGAAAAATATCTCCAAGCAGTCGATTGGTGTTTAAGATATCTTGAAAGTCTTCCCCAAAATCCTTATTACGAGGTTCTACTCCCTTGGGGAGCCTATATTTCGGCACGGGTGAATGGGGAATTAGGTAGAAGCTACGATGTGAAAAAGCTACTCAATTGGTGCTTTGGAATAAGCGATTATCGTTGGGGATGGGGGATGATTTTAGGCAATTGGGGTGGATATGATTGCTATGGTTTGGTGGGAAGCTCAGTTGACCTTGGAGGATATGCTTTTGCGATGAACACCTTCGCCCAAGCGGGCGCTCTCGCTCCCATCCCTCGCTATGATTCTCGCTATGCTTATGCCATAGGGAAATTTCTCCTTAATCTCTCAAGTTCAGCTCGTTTATTTTTCCCTTCCGAACTTCCACCCGATAAGCAGTCCTCATACTTTTGGATTGAGAAGATTGGTGGGAAGGTGCCAATAGCTTATGAGGCACTGCGGCAGAAGTGGGAAGGTAAAAGCCCTTATGCAACTGGCGACGCCCTTCGCTTTGGTTGGGCGGGGACTGACCTGGGCTTATATGGTTCCGGGCATATTGGTCTTTTAGCCTCAATTATCCGAAAGACTAATGTTGAGGGAATAGTTATGTTTGATTGCTTAGCAACCGATTTTTTCCATTCTCCTGCTTATCCTACATACCTCGTTTACAACCCCTATGGCGAGCAAAAGGAGATAGTTTTGGATTTGGGGAAGGAAAGGAAGGACATCTATGATGCTGTTAGCCATAGATTTATACGGAGAGGAGTAAGGGGGAAAACAAAAGTGAGCCTACTCCCCAAATACGCTTATGTGTTGGTTTTAGTCCCCTCAGAGGGGAAGATAATAAAGGATGGGAAAAAGCTCTTGCTAAACGGTGTGGTTATTGATTATAATATAAAAAATTAGTGATACCGTTTTGAAAAGTTATTGACGTTCTTAAAAAAGATTTTTAAAATAGTTTAAAAATAGGAAAGGAGGTGAAATAAATGAGAAGAAGAGGCTTTACGCTGATAGAATTGTTAGTCGTCATAGCTATCATAGCTATTCTGGCGGCGATTCTCTTCCCGGTGTTTAGTAGGGCAAGAGAAAAGGCGAGGCAGACTGCTTGCTTATCAAATATGAAGCAGGTTGCCAATGCCCTGATGATGTATGTCCAAGATTGGGACGAGACCTTCCCCTTCATCACCTCTTGCCCTACACGTGAACAGGACAAGCCGAACAACACGCCTCAGAGCCAGCTCCATCCCTACATCAAGAACGCCCAGGTATGGGAGTGCCCCTCCGCCACCACCAGAAGGACTCGCCCTTACCAGGTAGGTGCCTACGCTTTTGACGGGGGTTGGTATTACCCAATTGATTTCGTCGGCGTGAACATAACGATAGGATGTAACGAGGTTCTGATGCCCAACCTCGGCTGTAACTGGACTGGGCGTCCGCACAAGATGGCGGAGCTCCCCGTGCCGGCGGAAACGGTGGCGTTCGTTGATTCGCCTATGTTCTCTGGCTGTGGAGGAGCGAGGGTCATCTTCGCTAATGGATGCTGTGGTGGTTTAAGCGATATAAACCAGAGGAGCTGGAGCAGGAACACTCGCCACTCTGGAGGGGACAACATCGTGTTCGCTGACGGGCATGTGAAATGGATGAATGCGATGCAGATAGCGGATAAGTGTGGGTATTTGTTCTCTGCCACCAAGACGGACAGGCGTGCTGGGCTGAGTTGGTACGATATAAGGGGAATATCAAGGGACCAATGTCTGCCGTAAGAGTTTAGGGATTAAGCTTTAATTGTGGGGCGGGACGCTTTAGGCGTCCCGCCCCACAAAAAAACGAAGCATAGAGAACTTCCCCTTCCCTCAACTTCTCTCCATCTTCCGCAACCTTCTAATTGTCAACAGCCCTAAAATGAAAGTAAAAATAAGTAGCAGTAAAATGTTGACAACCCACAAAGGCAACGGAACGAATTTGTAAGGCACACATTCCGTAAAGCTCTTATGGGTTTCGCCTACAGTCATATCAAATTCTTTCCCACTTAAAATCGATAACAATCCCATTAAGGGATTAAGATAAAAAACCCCGGAAAGATGGGGAAGTCCTCCTCCCCTGGGGTGGCGGGAGGCAAGGTAGCTCTCTAAAGCAAGCGTTCCAAAGAGGAGAGCGATGATGACGCCGTAAGTGATGGCGGTGGCGCTTGCCGTTCTTTTTGACAGCGAGGAGAAGAATAATCCCAAAGCACTGAAGAAAAGGGAGGAGATGAGGATGAGGATGAAGGCGAGTAGGAAGCGTCTTCCATCTATTCCTCCAACGGTAAAGGCGAGAAATAAGAAGGGCAAAGTAGTTGTGAGAAGGAGGGCGGAGAAGAAAAAAGAGGAGAGGATTTTGCCGGAAACGATTGTTTCAGGTTTGAGCGGCAAAACGAGGAGAAAAGCGAGGGTTTTCTGTTCCCTTTCCCCTGTTATTGAGCCGCTGGAAAAGGCGGGCGAGGCAACAGCTGTGAAGCACAGCAGCGAAACCAAAAGTGCTGTAAATACCAAATCGTTCCCCGCCCAAGGAGTTTCTTCCCTTAAGACGAAGTAGTATGAAGGGAGGAAAATTAGGAGGAAGAAAGTGAGGAAGAGGATGTGGACAACGAAGCCTCTCTTACCCTTAGCTCTCGCACGCATTTCTCTGAGCAAAACGGGATTACCGACCTTTCTCATTGCGTCTCTCCTTTCGTTATCCTCATAAATATCTCGGTTAGACTTATCTCCCTGCTGGGAGCAAAGGAAAGAACCTTCACTCCGCCCTTAACCAACTCCCCTAAGAGCTCGGCTAAAGCGGTATCACTACCCTGAAAATCTATCTCCCATCCCCTTTCCCATTCCCTTATCCCTATAACTTGCTGATTCCTTGTGAGCAATTCATTCCCTGCTTCCTTTCCCTCAAGAATCTCTATCCTTATCGTTTTAAATCCTTTCACCCGCTCCTCCAGCTTCTCTATTTTTTCCGAGATGAGCAGTTTCCCCTTCTCTATTATCCCTACTTTATCACATATGCTCCCTATTTCGGGAAGAATATGGGAAGAGAGGAAAATCGTTTTCCCTTTTCTGGAAAGTTCCTTAAGTAGGTTAAGGACTTCCGTTCTTGCCCTTGGGTCCAAGCCGGAGGCAGGTTCATCAAGGATAAGGAGAGGAGGGTCGTGGACGAGCGCCCTCGCAAGGCAAAGCTTTTGCCTCATTCCACGAGATAAGGACTCTACCTCATCATCCCGTTTATGCCCCAGTTGAAACATCTCCAAAAGCTCCTCAATCCTTTTTTTCTTCTTCTCCCCCTGTATCCCATAGGCTGAACAGAAGAAGTCAAGATACTCAGAAACGCTCATATCGTGATAGACACCGTAAAAGTCGGGCATATAACCTATTAGCCACTTCACTTTTTCTTTCTCTTTTACAACGCTATAACCATTGACGAGGGCTTCTCCCGCTGTTGGGCGAAGAACGGTGGCGATTATATCTATCGTGGTTGTTTTCCCTGCTCCATTAGGTCCAACAAATCCATAAACTATCCCATCTTCCACCTCAAAATTGAGGTTATCTATTGCCCGCAACTTACCGTAATCCTTGGTCAATCCCTTTACGACAAGCATTTTTCTCACCCTCCTTTAGGAATGCCGTATACCGAAAAATTCTTGATTGTTACTCCAGTATTGAATAAAAACGGAAACTTCGTTTCCAAAGTGGCGAAGATAAACTTCCCCCAAAGCAGAAATTCATCGGGCTTATCTATCACATAGGTCAAGTGCCCCGGGATTTTCGCTTTTTTCACTGTTTCTATTTCATGCGTCTTTTTAGCCCTCCTCAGGGAAAGGGATATCTCCATTTTTGACTCGCTCTCCATTTCAATATCTATGAAAACTTTGCTGAATTTTAGCCCCTCAATTGAAGGAATGAAATAAAAGGTTTGATATCCAGAGAAAAAGAAGGGAGAACCTGCGCAGGGAATGCGGAAAAGGGACGAGTATGAAGGCGGTGCTTCCTCAGAAGAATGTATGGGGAAAGGAGGAGTTGGCAGGCAAAGGAAGGGCACTTTAGAGGTCAATTTAATCTCCGGCAGGATAACGAATTGGGCATAGAGAGCTTTCTGCTTATACAGGCGGGGTTGAGGATTTATCTCCCCGATAGTGGGTGTTTCTTTACCTTCCCAAATGAGGGCGCAGACGGTTCGCTTCCCTCCGCCCTTAGGGTATATAGCTGATGCCGAGGGAGTTTGCCTGAACAAGCTCTCCAAAAAGAAGTAGATGTCCCCAAATTCAATTTCACTGAGGGCACAAGATTTAGACATATTCAAAACTATTCTCTTCCTTTCCCCGCTTTTCAAGCTACCCACAGAATAGGCTTTCTGCCCGAAAATCAGATATGTGTTCCTCATTTGGCAATTTGAGGTATTTTGTATCCATCCCCTAATCTCATCCCCGTAGATGGCAAGCTCAACTGTAAGGGGGCTTTGCCCTTCCGTCCAAAGGGAATACTGATAAGTTCTCATTCCCCAGCGTGGCACGACTATTTCCTTAACCTTCTTCGTTCCATCCTCCATATAGAAGAACCCTCTAGCTTGCCCGCAAGTCTCAACTTCATCAACAACTATATCCTTCTCTCTAAACTTTAGGGAGAAATTGGCTGAATGAGGAGAATAAATTCCCAAGATGCCCATCCTATTAATCAGTTTTCCGTCCGGATAAATTTGATTTAAAACCAGCTCTTTAACCGCTATCCTCTTCTCCTTCCTTTCCCTTCCGAAAAGGAAAATGGCAAGGCAGACGATGAAAATAATTGAGAGCATAACAACCCAATAGTAGCTGGTTCTTCTTGTAATTCTTAAAACGATGTAGATGGAAGGTATGAACAGATAAACGAAAACAAGGCTGAAGATGAGGAAATAGGAAAAGGGGATTGCCTTCCCCTTAGCAATGGATGTGGGGTAAAACGACCACTCGCTCAATCCACTAAAAGGGAATGGTTCCCAGGAAACCAAGAAGGGGATTCGCTTTGAGGAAGGTGGAGGCAGGAGGAGAGCCAAGCCCTGCCAATTGTTGAACGGTCTCGCCCAAGGTTGAAAAGCAAGAAAGGAAATCACTCCCCAGCCGTGACGCCGTGCAACCAGGAGGGGGTAGCCATCCGCTTCCCATATCACTTCCCCGCCAAAAGGAGTTCCCGTATAGATTGTGACGGGGTGAGGCTCAATGGGAATTTGCATCATTCTGAAGGAAATCGGTGGATAGGGCAAATGCACCTCCTTTATGTCTCTGATTGGCAGCAAGTCTCTTGTGAAATTGCCCAATTCCTTCTTTAAACTCTCACTCCCCACAATCATTATCCTCCCGCCAAGCTCAACCCATTTCAGCAAGTTCCTCCTCTGCTCTCGGTTTAATTTATCTAACACACTACCCTCAACCATAAGCAACTCAACCCCACTAAGAGCTCTCCAGTCGTCAGGGAAATCCTCAACATCTATGCCTACAAGCCAGGGCAAGGAGTCTATCTCCCTCGCTGGGAGAATCAGCTGAAGTGGTTCCTCCTGCACAACACCGCTGGGGAGGGGTAGTGAGAATATGACCTTTTTCTTCTCTGAGAAAAGGGAAAATTGCCCCACTCTATACATTCCCGAGGCAAGATATAGATACCTCTTCCTTTCACCACTTTGCAATTCAACCTTTATCAAGGTATGCTCAACTATTCCAATGAAACCCTTGAAGGGAGAATCCCCATTATTAGTGAGCGTTGCCCAAATGATGGTATAAGGGGAACGAGAATAAACAACTCCCTTGAAGCCCACTTGTAAATCCATAGAGATGTTTGCTCTTGCCCCGTAAAGGGACAGAGATGCGAGGAAGAGAAAAAAGAAAAGAAAGAGGCACCTTTTCATCTAAAACCCACCTCCAAAACGGAGAGGTATCTCAATAAGGGTTTTGAAGAAGAGGACAAGGAAGAGATAGGTGAGCGAGAAGAGGGGAAGGAAGACAAGCTTAGCTGAGTCATTGGGGCAGAAAAACCAGACCGAGTAACCCGCCTCCCTCAGCTTAGCGAAAAGCTCTTTATCCTCATCGTGAACCCTTGCGAGGGAGATAGCTCCCCATAAGGAAACAAGGCAGCCTAAAATAGGGATAAGGACGAATTCCCCATAATGAGGAGCCAAATATATAGCTATCGCAGCCAGCACTGAGGCGGCGATAAATAGAAAGGCGCTCCAAAACCGCTTTCCAATATATTCCTTTTCTCTCAGGCTCTCCAAAATTGGGCGGATATCCTCCTTGCTTTCCTTCGTGGGAAGAGAGGATATCACCATAATAACCATTATAAGGGTGAAGAGATTGGCGAAGCCCAAAAAGAAAAGTAGTAGGGGTTGATTTTGCAAGGCGGGGAAAGCGGCACGCCCTATTAGATAACCTGCAAGGCAGGAAGATAAGATTAGGATGATGAGGCAGATAGCTCCAGAATGGTTAAAAACGAATTGAGCATAATAGGGGATAAAGGGATGGCGTGGGGTTAGCCAGAGGTCGGAGGTGAAAGTATGTGCGGGAGCGTTAATCTTTATCAGAGTGCATTCTGTGCTATTCTTTTTCCCTCCGAAGAACTCGTTAATTGCTTCAAAATCTTCTCCCCCCGATGCATAGGGGAACGGTATTTCATATCTGCCGGTAAGATGCTGAACGGAGGAGTAGGGCTCCAAGGTGGGAGGGGGAGTGAACTCTTGAAAGCCAAGCAAAAATATCCTGATGGGGATTTCCTTCTCTTTGTAAATGCTCGTTGGATAAAGGGGGTAATATATTCTCTGGGAAGGGAATTTAACATAAACCGCTTTCGCTCTTTCTTCCAGCCGAGAAAGGAAACCACGAGACCAAGTGATGATAAATGTATAATCCCGCCCAATGTAATAATCAAGGATGGGAATAGCTCCCTCCATTAGGTTGAACCCCTTGCTTTTGAGATAATTGTAAAGAGCCTCAGCGTCCTTAGCGGTAACCTTTTCGGAGATTGCGCCTCCTTTCTCCAGATGCTCGTGGACTATTACCGGGATACCTTTCAATGGTGGTGCAAGGGCAGGCGCTCCCGTAAATGCCGATGGTCCTTTGTAGGTCGGACCCGTTGCCAGGAGAAAAAGGGTGTAAAGTTGGGTCGCATACAAGTATTTAGCGTTTTTATCAAGCTCTCTCTTCGCGGAATAGAACACCTCGTCTCCTTCAAAGGAAGGCAAAGAGCCAAGAATTTGTAATTTTATTTGTTCTGGTGGGGTGGGAATGGGAAAGAGCCAGAAGGCGCTCTTCCCTTTATCCTTCACACTTATGCTTATGATAAGCTTCTCCAATCCTTTTTCCCGATTTATAAAGGCGACCTGAGAGGTTTCCTCGATTAGCTCCCAGCGGAAAAATTTTCCGTATTTTAATGGGGCAATAGCTATGCCATCAGCGAAAAGGAGGGGCAAAAGGGAAGGTGCAAGGAAAAGAAGGAAACTTTTCCTTAAGATAATGAACAATCTCTTCATTTAAAAGAAAATCCCTCCCTTCTCACTTTCTAATCACCCAACATAGTGTAAAACGCAGGGAAGATTCTGTCAATCAATTGTATAATTCCATAACATATTAG
>JBMFMH010000036.1:0-15062 GCA_049970775.1 bacterium
GCAACAAAGCCGAGCATTTCTTCCCTCAGTGTAATGATTATGCAAACGCTTTATCGCACGCAACTCACATTGATGGTAGCTGTTGAGCTTTCAATCTTCTCACAACTTCCCTCCCAGCTATAACGCCTGAGGCGGCCGCTTGAATCAAACTCCTCGTTATTCCCGCTCCATCGCCAATGGCGAAAAGATTCCTCACCGGGGTCTCAAGCAGGGAAGAAAGCTTCAAGCGAGATGAATAAAACTTAACTTCCACGCCATAAAGCAGAGTGTGGCGGGAAGCCACCCCTGGCATCAGCCTATCAAGCGCATATAACATCTCTAAAATATCGGAAATGTATCTATAGGGGAGGACGAAAGAGAGGTCGCCAGGCGTTGCATCCTTCAAAGTTGGGTTTACGAGCCCCTTCTCTATTCTCTGAAAAGTGGAGCGCCTTCCTGCCTCCAAATCCCCCAGCCTCTGCACCATTATCCCTCCCGAGAGAAGATTCGCTAGGGAAGCGAGGTATTTGCCATAACCGATTGGGTCCTTGAAGGGCTCGGTGAAGGAGGTTGAGACGAGTATTGCGAAATTGGTGTTATCCGTTCGTCTATCAGCATAGGAATGTCCATTAACTATCGTTACACCATTGTTATACTCCCTTACAACCTCCCCATTTGGGCAGACGCAGAAGGTCCTCACTTTGTCATCAAATTTTTTGGAAAAGAAGATGAGCTTCGGCTCATAGAGGGAGGATGTAAGGGGCTCCATAACAACCGCTGGAACCTCCACCCTTACCCCTACATCCACAGGATTGGAGGATATAGGAATGTTCAATCTCTTGCATTCTTCCACCAACCACTCCGCCCCTTGCCTTCCTGGGGCAACGATGACATAAGGAGCGTAGAAAACCTCCCCTTTCTCTGTTTCCACTCCCTTTACCTCTCCTCCTTCAACAAGGAGGCGATTAACTTTTTCTTTTGTTAGCACCTCCACAGATTTCAAAGCCCACCTCATATCCCTCAGTATCTCCCTTGCCTTTTCCGTTCCTAAATGCCTTATCTTATTGGGGAGAAGCTTCAACTCGGCAAGATTAGCTTTCCTCTGCCATTCCCTCAGGGTAGTATCATCCGCCCCGTAGAGCTTTCGGGGAGCGCCGAATTGAAGGAAAACCTCGTCTACATACTCAATAATCTCCTCCAACTTTCGCTCTCCTATTATCTCGCTCAGCCAACCACCGACATCGGGTGAGAGGGTGAGCTTTCCATCGGAGAAGGCGCCAGCGCCGCCCCATCCGCTTAGTAGATTGCAAGGCTCACATCTCAAGCAGTATCCCTTTTCTCCAGCGGGACATAGCCTTTCCTCAACATCTTTGCCCTTCTCAATCATCAAAACACGAAAACTGTTCCCCCTGCTTATCTCCAAAGCGGCGAATATCCCCGCTGGTCCCGCCCCAACGATTATCGCATCATACCTCTTCAAGCTCGCATCTCTCCTTCAAACCCTCAAGCATATCCCTGGCGCTTTCCTCAACCTTTCGTCTAATCAATCCTTGTAGGAGAGCCCCTATGAGGGGGATATGCATCTCATAATCTATTTTGAGGGAGACGGAAGTGATGTTGCCTCTCTTTTGGAAAATCCATATTCCCTCGTATTTTTGAAAATCGCCCTCCAAACTTCTGAACCTGCATTCCCACCTCTCTTCATCCCAGATGTCCTCCTCCTTCCAGCTGATTGTTCTTCCCAGCTCCTCAACTCTTGCCGTCCACTCCGTTACCCTCCTATCTCCTTCCTCTTCAAGAACACGCACCGCTTTTATGCTGGGCATAAAAGCGGGGTAATCCTCAACATTCTTCGCTATCGCGAAGACCTTTTCCAAAGGGGCTTGAATCTCTATCTCCTTTTCAACTACAGGCATTTTCACTACCTCCTTTATAAGAAATTTAAGTTAGTAAATAACAGGTGAGAAATGTAATTGTGGAAGACATCGTTATTCCCGCAAGGACCTGCCAGGCGTTGTGTTTGCGAAGGTAGAGACGAGCCCAGGAGAGGGGGAGAAGCGAGAGGATGAAGGGAACAGCGGGGAGCTTCCAGAAGAAAATCGCAGCTGTCAACGGACCAGCTAAACCGGCAAGATGCATACTTATCTTCCAGAAGTAGGTAATGATAGTCCCCACCAGCGTCACAGTCGCATAGCAGGACATAAGGGTGCCGAAGACACGGTTCAGTGGATGGGGAGGAAAGCGGAGAAGCAATAGAGAACCTATGAAGTAAAAAAGCGTTATCAGGATGTAGGGTTTAACCCTTTCCGCCCTATTGCTTATATCAGCGTCGGATAGAAAACCCAGTTTGAGCAAACCCAACACGATAACCCCCGGCGCTACGGCGGAAAAGAAGATGGCAGCGAGGGCACAAATAAGCTTGGGAATAAGCTCTCCAGGCGTGAGGAAAAAGGCAGAGGTAAAAAGATACAGCGCAACAGCGGAGGGATGGAAGATAAGGGAAAAGAAATGGGCAAGATTTTCCTTGAATTTTGATGTCCTTTCTTCCAAAGCTTTCACCTGTTCTCCTCTTCCCTTATCTCCCATCTTATGTCCTGCCAACCCTTAACTGCTTGGACAAGCCTTTCGTAACTATTCTTCCCCAAGGCGCCGAAAACGATTATTTCCCCCTCATCGTCTTCATAAGTCTCCCCAGGTGATAGCGTCTTGCCTACTTCCTTCCATATATCTGGATGTTCCCTGCCTCCTTCGTCTTTCCAAAAGATGAAGTGGAAATCGCTTCCCCAAATCGGCATAGCCCCAAACCAGGCGGATAACCCTTTATCCTGCCAAGCTGCGCCAGGTGCTGAATCATAATATGAGGGGACAACCTCCTCCTTTTCGTGAATATAGCAATAGCGTCGGGGAGCTCCATTAGGCTCATCATCACCTGCCTCTCCTCCAATCTCGGAAGGGAGATAGTGATAGTAGGCACCCAAGGGGAATATCTTGCCCGATGTATTCTCTACCCAAAGGAATTTCCCTATGAACCATTGAACTTTAGGATAGATAATCAAACGATAACCCACCCTATAGCTTAGAGGGATAACCCTCTGGGGGGCAAACTGTCCACCTCCACCTACCTCCGTTATCGCCTCAGCACCGTCAAAACGGGCAACAATATCAACTATAACCCTTGAAGACGCCTCCCTCACCTCCACCTTCTCCACTCTATTGGGCGCAACCCAAATCCGCTGGGATAAATCCTCCCTTATTAATGCCTGATATCTCCCCAGCATAACTCCGTTGAGGTAAATAGCATCAATCAAATCGCCATCTTCCTTATCCTTGACAAGCTTCAGTTCACCGTTGTCTATCTCAAACTTGTTGCCCTCTTGAGTTACCTTTATCTCCTCCCCTCTCTGAGGAACAGAATGGGAAGGGTAAAGGTATAGCAAGAGGGCGGAAAGGGGCTTTATTTCCTTCAAATTGAAGGAAATCTCGCCAGCTACTCCATCAAATTGAGATGGTAAAATGTTCCCTTCTACATCTCTTATGATGAGGCTCTCGCCTTCCCCTAATTTCATTGGCAACTTATCCGTTGGAATCGCTATCGGTACATCTCGCCCTTCCTCTTCCCCTTCGTTGATGATTATAAGAGGGAACCTTCTTCTTCCCTCATACCAGCTATCCACTTTCCGATAGAAGACATCCCTCCCTTCCGCTATCTTCAATCCACCCCATTTGACTTCTACATCCACAAGATAAGCTCCGGGAGATGAGGGCAACTCGTAAGCCAGCTCAATTTGACGATGAAGGGAAACTTTCTTCTCAATCTTCTTCCCATTAACGCTAATCGCTACTTCCACCTCCCCTGCCTGCCCCTCATTGAGAAGCACTATCTTCCCCTCTTTTATTTCCACTTTCGGCTGGGGGATTTTCCCCGAATGGATTTGATAAACGAGGGGATTTAATTTGCTGGCAGCCCCAACAAGCAATGGATAAGGCTCGTCCCGAACATTGACTAAGCCGTAGTTTGTGTTTTCAGGAAAGCTCGTGGAAATCCCTTCCTTGGGCTCATCAACCCACATAAAGTAATGGGAGCCAACCATAAAGGGCAGACGGAAAAGGAGGTTTTGGAAGATGGAGTAAGCTTTAGCCCTTTCCTCCTGATTTGCGAAGCGTTCTCCCGCACCATGCGTGCAAGGAAGCCCGCTATCCAAAGCGGGGAAAGACCACTCGGTGAGCATAAATGGCTTATGGGCTTGCTGATATCTTTTCCGAAGCATTTCCTCAACATCCCTTACTTTTTCCTTCTTTAAATCAACCCAGGGATACATATTCACCGATATCACATCGCAGTATTTTCCACAAGATATCCAGGCGGGGTCAGGAGCAGTCCAAGCGAATCTACAGCCTAAAACGAGGTGATTGGGGTCCGCTTCCTTAATCGCTTTCGTTGTTATCTCAAAGTATCTATCGGCGATTATACCGACAAATTGAAGCTTATCCTTTATAGCTTGTTCGCTGTTCGTCTGGGGCGGTTCAACGAGTTTCTCTATGTCTGCGAAATCGGAAAGATTCAATCCCCAAGCTTTGTTGAAAGCCTGTATATTGTTTTTATATTTTTCTTGTAAAAACTTTAACAAAGCCTTTTTGGCGCTATTCCCTTGAGGTAATCGGAATATGTCATCCACCAGCCCCCACTCTCTTCCCGATTTGCCGAACCATTCAAGCTCGTTATCTATGAAATAACCGATGAGCCAAGGGTCGTCTTTGTGCGGAGAACACCTTTCCCTCGCTTGCTTCTTACAATAATCTTCAAATTTTGGACTGAAGACATTGGGGAAACCCGTCCAGTTAATCGGCTTAGTGATATAGTCAAGGCGAGCAAAGCTCGCACCAAGACCAGCGAATTCTGTATGGGCAAGTCCCTTATATCGCACGCCCGGTGAGGAATTAGCTCCAAGGGAAGTAAAACCCCAGGAGAGCAACCTTTTAACCGCCGAATCTCCCCACTTATCCTCGCTTCCATATTTTCCCTCAACGAACCTGTGGTAGGGAGCATATCCCAGCTTTTCCGCCCAATGGACATTGTAATTGCAGTGGTCTGTTCCCACCGAATAGAAGGCATTCCCCAAAGGGTCAATCAACCACCAGATACCGTTTATCTCCTTTGTATAAAAGAACCCTTTAGCTTTCGCCTTTATCCCATTCCATCCTTTTCCTTTATAAGGAGGATAAACTGGTTTAGGAGGGGTATATTTTTCCTCTTTCAAGATGTCCACCTCCACATCATCAAAAGCGGTTAAGAAACCGCTGTTTGTAAGTCCGACTTTCCCAAACATAACAGATTTATCAGGCTCAAGGGCGTAAGCCCGCTTAGCCAGCAGATTTCCCTCTGTATCGTAAATCAAACCCTCTATGTTATTCTCGGTGAGTTTAATCATCAAGCGATAAGGCTTGTTATATTGCCAGGGGAAGTTTTCAAATCCCTTATCCTCGGTCATCTTCAATTTTCCCTGTGTATTCCACTCCCCATTGAGCATCTGGGCTAATTCCGCAAAGTGTCTGCTTCCCATCGCCTCTGGTGCTTCCACGAGGGCGAGATGCCAGAAATGACCACTATCTATATAAACGGTTATGCCTGCTATCTTCCAATCCGCCACCTTTTTCTCCCTAACGGTCACAGTTGCGGAGAGAGTGAGAACCCTACCATACGGGGATTTCTCAAGGATGAGATTTGATTTGCTCGTATCATCGTTTATCATTACCCCCTTTTCCACCCGCCAATTAACGGATGAGGTATACCAGTTCGGCGAGCCATCGCTTCCCTCTTTATAGAGAGTGAAATCCTCTCTATATGTGAAAGCTAAACCTAAAAAACAGGAGGAAAAGATAAGAAGGCTGATCAGGTAGAATTTAGTTCTCATTTGTATAACACCTCCGATAGATTTCACTTAATTCTGCTGATGAGGAATTCAGCCGCTTCCTCATAGGCAAGGTTAACGGAAAGCAGTCTTATCTCGTATTCTCCTCCGTCCACCGCTTGGTAATGTATGAATTCCCCAAGGTTTATTTCCGCATATTGATTGGGACGACCGATAGCGCCAATTGTTATCTTTGCTCCGTTTATGGAAATACCCGTTAAGGTTATCATAAAGGTGCCTCCCGCCACTAACGCCGTGGAGCCCTTTGCTACCTTTATTCTTTCGGCTTTATAGCTCATATTTTGTTCCTCCATTTACTGGGTTTTAAATTAGTTTATATCATTTTACAGAATTTGGGGATGAAAAACAATCAAATGTGGAGTTAAGGGGTGCCGAGCGAAGCGACTCCGCAATCCCATTATATTTTTGGAATTTTCCCTCAGAGATTTCCCACCAAATCTCTCAGCTTACCGTGGACATCGCATTTGATGTCATAGCTTGATATAGTGCCCTCTATCGTATAATGTCCGTCGGATGGACAAGTGGGCATCGTTTTAAAATAACCACCGAGGAAAACCTGCTCCACTGTGGGCGTGGGGTCATCACCCGATAGCTTACGTAGATAAACTGCTAACCAAGAAGATATAGGTTCCAAATCAAAGGAAGCCCAGCCTTCTGGATTACCTATTTGAAATAAAGTCACCCCAATGACCTGCCTATCCTTCCTCAGCTCCCCATCAAACCACTTAAGCCAAGCCTGATATTTCTCCTTACTGCCCCTTGCCTGCCAGCCATCCGTCTGAGGATTTCCCCCTTTGTCTATTCCTCCCTCGCTGAGAATCATCGGTAAACTCGCTAAATCTGGATGCTTTTTTCTTAAAAAATCATAGAAAATCCTATATCTTAGGGAATACCATTTCTCAACCTCCGGGTTTGTTGTGTATTCCAAAGAATAAGCGTGATAGCTCCAAGCGCCCTTGTAGCGTTTTGCCGCCCGCAAAGCGGGAATAAATGCCTCCAGCTTCGCCCAAATCTCGTTCAGCGTCCCCGGTGGATTGCCAACCGCTATGCTCCCCACACAAGGACGAAATCCCGCCTCCCAAATCCTTCTCGCCAATCTTTCCCAGAACCTTCCGAACCACCTTGCGCTTTCCACATCCTCCCAAGTGGGCGTATTCTCTCCCTCGTTTGGACCCTCAAGATAATCTATCATCCTCCGCTCCTCCTTGCTTAGAGCTTTCACAGCAGGTTCCAAGACCCTTCTCCAAAAGTCATCAGCGCTCGCAGTAGGGTCATCCTTCAAGGAGTAATGGACCCCGGGCGTTCCCTCCCAAACACGCATCACAACTATTCCTTTTGGATAATGGAGTTTATATTCCCGCAGAGCCTTCCTCATATCAACGCTCGCTTGCGGGTCGAGGACCTTTATCACCCTCGGTCCAGCAAGGATTATCTCCCTTGCCCCTTTTGTATATCTCCCTATAAGATGAATACCTATCTTGCTATCGCTTACAGGATTAGCCAACGAGCTAAAGGAAAGGAAAAGCAAAAATTTCTGTATAAAAGTCCCCATAGTTGATAAAATTTTATATAACTGAATTAAAAAATTCAAGGAAATGGCTAAACTAAGGAGGAGGAAGAGATGAAGAAGGTAATACCACTCAAGGAAGGTTGGCGCCTAACTTGGCGCTCCTTTAGGGATGAACACGACTTGGAGAACTTGCTCAAAGGGAACACTGACGGATGGCTACCCGCCTCGGTTCCGGGCGATGTCCATCTTGACCTTATGAATGCGGGAGAAGGTCCTGACCCATTCTATGGCTTGAATGCTGACCTCTGGCGATGGGTAGAGGAAAAGGATTGGTGGTATAGGTTAGATTTCACCCCGCCCCAAATCTCCTCTGAACAAGTAGTTCATATAGTTTTTGAGGGGATAGATACTTTCGCTACACTTTACATAAACGGGAGGCAAGTCAAGACGAACAAGAATATGTTTATCCCTGTGGAAGTTGACATAACCTATCAAGCTGAAAGAGGAGAACCCGTCAAATTGGCGGTTAAGATATCTTCTCCCATCTTCTCTGTGGATATAAACAGCGACGAGAAAGTGAAGAGCGACTGGAACCTTCCCCGTTTATTCGCCAGAAAGGCGCAATTCAACTATGGCTGGGACATCGCTCCTCGCCTCCTGAGCTTGGGAATCTGGCGTCCCGTGAGGATGGAGATTTATCGCTTTGGTAGAATAGCAGATTTCTGGTTATCAACCGCTCAATTCGACGAGAAGGAAGCGATTATAAAAGGGGAGCTTCAGATAGAATGGTTGAGGGGGATACCTTCGGAAGCAGATGTTTCGCTGGAGATATTTGAGGGACCCGTTGACCAGCAGGGAGAGAGGGTTTTGCGAATTTCTCAGAAAATCTATCCCTCCGATTACGAACATAACCTGACATTTGAATTTCCCATAAGAAACCCTCGCCTCTGGTGGGCTAATGGAATAGGAGAACCCTTTCTCTACTCCTATCGCCTTTGCCTCTCTAAGGATGCTGACCTATTGGACGAGTGGAAAGGCAACTTTGGGATTAGAAGAATAGAATTGGTGCAGGAACCTCTCCCACAAGGTGGTTCCTCTTTTTATTTCAAATTGAACGGGAGGGAGTTTTTCGCCAAGGGCTTTAACTGGACTCCTCTTGATGCATTTCCCGCAAGGATTAGCAACGAGCGTTATGAGGAAGTATTAAATTTGGTGAAGGAAGCGAATGCAAATATGTTAAGGGTATGGGGAGGAGGAATATATGAGCCAGAGATATTCTATGACCTCTGTGATAGGTTTGGCATTTTGATTTGGCAGGACTTTATGTTCGCCTGCGCCAATTATCCCCAAAATGAGGAATTTTTGAGGGAAGTGGAAAGGGAAGCGGAATACATAGTGAGGAGATTGCGGCGTCATCCTTGTCTTGCCCTTTGGAGCGGAGGAAACGAAAACGATGCCTTCCGTTATTGGCAGGAGGGCAAGGATTACATCAAGCATAGATTAAGCAGGGAGGTCTTGCAGAAGGTTTGCAAGAAGCTCAATCCGGAAATCCCCTTCATTCCCGATAGCCCCTTCTCTCCCTCGGGAGAGGACCCAAATAACACAACCGAGGGCGATAGCCATCGCTGGGCACACGGCACAAGCTATCTTTCCGATTTCTATATGAAGGATGAGAGCAGGTTCGTCAGCGAGATAGGACATCTATCCGTCCCAGACAAGGAAGTCCTTCTAACATTCATTCCCGAGGAAAAGCTCTGGCCACCCTTCAATGAATATTGGTTCTACCACGCCTCCGATACCTTGAGAGTGGGTTGGAAGTTTCGTATCCAAAGCCTCTTCAATTCAATAAGGGAAAACAATCTGCCCGAGCCAAAAAACTTGGAGGAATTTATAGAGCTGACCCAAGATTTACAGGCAAAGGCTTATGTCACCTGGGTGGAACATTACGCAAGCCTTCCTCATTGTGGTGGAATCCTCCTCTGGAATGTCTGCGATTGCTGGCCCCAGATATCCGATGCGGTAATCGCCTACCCTCTCAAGCCAAAGAAAGCTTATTATGCGGTGAAAGAGGTCTTCAAAAAAATTAATAGATAATGTATAAGGATAGCGATATAAAGGTAGTAGAAGCTATACCAATCTTCCGTGTGGAAACGCCACGCTACCCCCTCAAGTTCGGCTCGGTTGTTATGCGTGAGACTACATATTGTCACATTCGGGTAAGGGTGGAAAACAGAAGGGGCGAAAGCGCTTTGGGTGATGGCGGTATGTTTTTGAGCGCCGTCTGGGCCTTTCCTGACCCTGAAATAGAATTACAGCTCAAGGACAAGGCTATGAGGGAAGTGGTGAAGAGGTTTTGCTCACTCGTTGTGAATTATCCTGAATATGCTCATCCGATGGAGATATTTATGGACCTAGAGCCGGAACTTAAAAAGATTGGCAAGGAAATAGGGGGAAAATTCTCCTTCCCAGTTGAGTTTCCCTACCTTGCTGTTCTCGTCAGCGCCTCCCCAGTTGATTGTGCAATCCACGATGCCTTTGGCAAAGTGAATAAGATTTGCTCCTACGAGGGCTACTCTGAAAACTTTATGAACCGGGACCTCTCTTATTGGTTGGGAAGGAATTACGAGGGCAAGTATCCCGCAATGTATCTCAGGAAAAGATATTTGAAGAGGGTGCCGGTTTTCCACCTCGTCGGTGGATTGGATAAGTTGCACGAGAAGGAGGTTGATGAAACGGACCCAAACGATGGACTCCCAAATTCCCTTGAGGGATGGATTAAAAGGGACGGTCTTTTCTGCCTCAAGGTGAAATTGAGAGGCAACGACCTTCCCTGGGACCTTGAGAGATATTTGGAGGTCTTCCATATCGCTCACGAGACGAACAAGAAGGCTAAGAGATTTTTCTTTTCCATAGATACAAATGAGCAGTGCGAATCTCCCGAATACATAATAGAGCTTTTAAGGAAAATAAAAGAAAGAAATCCCCTTGCCTTTGAGGAGCTTCTTTTCGTTGAACAGCCCACAGAGAGGGATTTAAGGTTGCATAGATTTGATATGAGGAAGTTGGCAAGCCTAAAGCCCGTTTTTATTGATGAGAGCCTGACCAGCTTAGAGGATTTCCAGTTGGCAATGGAATTGGGTTGGAGCGGAATAGCGGTCAAAACCTGTAAGTGTCATTCAAAGGCGCTCCTCTTCATCTCAAAGGCAAGGGAGGAGAAAATCCCTTATGTCATTCCCGATTTGACGAATCCCGCTATCTCTCTCGTTCATTCCGCGGGCTTCGCCGGAAGAACATTCCCCCTTAAAGGATTGGAATCCAACTCCTGCCAATATTTCCCCAATGCCTCTGTTAGGGAAGCTAAAGTTCACCCCGGAATCTTTAGAAGGAAAAACGGTTTCCTAAATCTTGAGAGCTTAAGCGGTTACGGCTTCGGTTTTAGAATGGAGGAAATAGAGAAATGGAGAGAATAAAGCTTTTCCTAAGAAAGGAGCTAGTTCCCCAGATTTTTGGGGAAGATGTTTTGGCGGGATTGAGAAATTTTGGAGAATTGGAGATTTGGGAGGAGGAAGATGAAGGGGATTTCCTAAGGAACGCCACTATCGTCATAACCAGTTGGGGAAGCCCGATGTTGAAAGAAGAGGTGCTGGAAATCGCCCCAGGATTAAGATTCATCTTCCACTCCGCAGGGACAATCAAACCCTATGTCCAAAGAAGGCTTATGGAAAGAGGGGTAAGGGTAAGTTGTGCTTCAAATGTGTTAGGGAGATTTGTAGCGATGACTAATCTCGGCTACATTCTCCTCTCAGCGAAGAAAATCTTCTGGTGGAACGAACACATAAAAACCAGGGGAGGATGGAGAGATAACGAAAGGCTTTGGAATTTTACCGAGGAGGTTAACTATTTGAACATAGGGATAATCTCTATGTCCTGGGTAGGAAGACACACTCTATCTTATCTCAAGCGATTCACTGATAGAATCTTCGTTTACGACCCTTATTGGCAAGCGGATGAGATAGAGGGGTATGGTGGGAGGAAGGTAGAGGATTTGCTTACACTCGCCCAAAAATGCGAGATAATCTGCCTCTGCGCTCCCTTAACTGAGGAAACGAAGGGAATGATAGGTAGGGATTTCTTTAAGGCAATGAAGGATGGGAGCGTTTTCATAAACACCGCAAGAGGGGGGATTATCCAATGGGACGCTTTTGTTGAGGAATTGGAAAAGGGAAGGATATTTGCGGTTCTTGATGTGACGGACCCCTATGAACCCCTTCCTACCGATAGCAAATTGAGGAAATTGAAGAATGTCGTTATCTCTCCCCATATAGCGGGATGCGTTAGAGGTGGTCTGAAAGATATCGGACGATTTTGTCTTGAGGAAGTGGGAAGGTTTCTGAGAGGCGAAGAGCTCGTAAACGAGGTGAAGTTAGAGAGGCTGGATATCACAGCTTAATATAGATGATAAGGCTAAAAGGCAAGGGGGAATATTCCCGTTGAAGGTGAGAGCTGTTGCAAGGGAAAATTTTAGTTGTGGAAGGCTGCGATAATTCTTCCTTATATGTTATGGGATTATAAAATCTTGTTGATTTTCTCTCTTCTTTTGTTATCTTTTTCTGATAATTTATATCAAAAACATTTAAAGGAGGTCGCTTTTATGGAAACGCTGTTAAAAAATAAAAGACCACCAATCATCCCCCTCCTGGGCGCGCCAGGAGTCAAACTCTCCCATACTACTTTAAAGGAAAACCTCACCAACCCAGAAATCCAATACAAAACCCTCTCCCTACTCCTTGAAAAATTTCAGCCCGACGGCATCTTCCCTATGATGGACCTCTCCGTTGAAGCGGAAGCCCTCGGCTTGAAAATAGATTTCCCCGAAAATGCCCCTCCTTCGGTGAGGGAGCATCCGATAAAAAATAAAGAAACCCTCGATTCCCTTAAAAGAAATTTTAAGCCTATGGCGGGTAGAATGCCCGTTTTCACAGCGGTCGTTAGAAAGATGAAACAGAACTTCCCTGTTTTAATCGGCGGATACATCATCGGTCCTTTCACTCTCGCTGGTGAACTCGTCGGCGTTGAGGATTTCCTTAAAATGCTCATCATTGACCCGGGACTGGCAAAGGGAATCCTCTCCTTCACAACCGACTTCCTCACTCGCTATGCGGGAGAGCTCTTCTCCGCCGGGGCGGATGTCATCGCCATCCTTGACCCAACCTCTGTCACCTTGTCACCGAAATATTACAATGAATTCTCCGCTCCCTTTATAAAAGAGATGGTGGAGAGGTTGAAAAAGCCCTTAATCCTTCATATCTGTGGAGATACGAACCATCTCTTAGAGGCTATGGCGGGAACGGGAGCGGTGGGCTTGAGCCTGGATAGTATGGTGGATTTGCGGGAAGCAGCGGATAGGGTGCCAAAGGATATAGCTTTAATTGGCAATCTTGACCCTGTGAATGTTTTCTGGCGGGCGACTCCCGAGGTTGTGGAGAGGAGAACAAGGGAGCTTGTGGAGAGAATGATGGGAGTGAATAATTTCATTTTGAGCTCGGGCTGTGATATTCCAATAGAGGCACCTTTGGAGAATATATCAGCGTTTATGCGGGCTGGTAGAGGAGGTGTTTAAGAGAACACCTGACCAAAGTCTGGCACCCCTCTGTAAGAGGGGGATTTTCATAATTCCCCTTCCTTGAAGGGGTGCCGAGCGAAGCGAGGCGGGGTAGTTATTAAAACACCCCGTCGGACAGAATCTGACAATCCCCTATCTCTCCTCACCTATCCTAAGTATGGAGAGAAAAGCTTCCTGGGGAACCTCAACCTTCCCTATCTTTTTCAACCTCTTCTTCCCCTCTTTCTGTTTCTCCAAGAGCTTCTTCTTCCTCGTTACATCCCCACCATAACATTTCGCCAAAACATCCTTCCGCAGAGCCTTCACGCTCTGCGATGCTATTATCCTTGAACCTATCGCTGCCTGTATCCTTACCTCGAAAAGCTGGCGTGGTATTACCTCCCGCAATTTATCCACCAACAGCCTCGCCTTCCTATAAGCCTTCTCCCGATGCGCCACGAAGGACAAGGCATCCACGGGAACGCCATTTAGAAGAATATCAACCTTCACTAAATCCTCCTCCTTATACCCCCTAAATTCATAATCCATAGATGCAAACCCCTTTGAGCGTGATTTCAACTGGTCAAAGAAATCAAAGATTACCTCGCTCAACGGCATACTATAACGCAGGATGACCCTATTCGGAAGAGGATAATCCATCTCCAGAAGTTCCCCTCTTCTCTCCTGACAGAGCTCCATAATGCTTCCGATGTAATCGGCGGGAACGATTATCGTCGTCTCAACGAATGGCTCTTCTATTGCCTCTATCATTTGGGGAGGTGGGAACTTGGCGGGATTATCTATCTCCAATACCTCACCTTTCCTCGTTCTCACCCTATATTTAACCGAGGGAGCGGTGGCAACGATTTGGAGATTGAACTCCCTTTCCAGCCTCTCCTGAATTATCTGCATATGGAAAAGCCCAAGAAATCCGCAATGGAAGCCGATGCCCAAAGCGGGAGAGCTTTCCTCCTCAAAGGATAGGGCTGCATCGTTGAGCTTAAGCTTCTCCAAAGCCTCCCTTAGCTCCTCGTAATTGGTGCCCTCAACGGGATAGATTCCACAGAAGACCATCGGCTTGGCGGGACGAAAGCCGGGAACAGGCTCCCTTGCTGGTCGCTGCGCCTCCGTAACCGTATCCCCTGTTTGGGCAGAACGAACATTCCTTATCCCAGCAGCGAAATACCCTACCTCCCCAGCGGAGAGCTCCTCCACCTCTCTCATTTTAGGGGTGAACACACCCACCTGCGTAACCTCAAAGACCTCTTCCTCTTCCCTTCCCATCATCTTTATCTTCATTCCTTTCCTCAACTTCCCATCAAATAACCTGACATAGACGATTACTCCAAGATAAGGGTCAAAGTGAGAATCGAAGATGAGGGCTCGGAGGGGAGCATCGGGGTCCCCCTTAGGGGGAGGGATTCTCTCTATTATCGCACTTAAAACCTCCTCAACTCCCCATCCTTCCTTGGCGGAGCAGAGTATCGCCTCAGAGGTATCTATGGCGAGCATTTCCTCTATTTCTTTTTTAACCCGTTCGGGGTCGGCTTGCGAGAGGTCCATTTTATTGAGGACGGGTATGATTTCAAGGTTATGCTTGAGGGCGACATTGGTATGAGCGACCGTCTGCGCCTCCACTCCTTGCGTGGCGTCAACGACGAGAAGCGCTCCCTCACAAGCGGCAAGGCTTCTTGATACCTCATAGGAGAAATCAACATGACCGGGAGTATCAATCAAATTGAGGATGTAGCCCTTGAATTGAATGCGGACGGGGGTGAGCTTGATGGTGACGCCGTGCTCCTTTTCAAGCTCCATATCATCAAGGAATTGCTCCACCTTCGTGCCGGGTGGAATGACGCCGGTGAGCTCAAGGATTCTATCGGCGAGGGTGGATTTACCGTGGTCAATATGGGCAATGATGGAGAAATTTCTTATTCTTTCCAGCATCGTTATAAATTTTAACCTGTTTAATGGGTTTCGTAAATTTTACGCCATTACTTTATTTTTCCAAAATTTCCCGATTTTTGGGGCGGGGAGCGAT
>JBMFMH010000037.1:0-14026 GCA_049970775.1 bacterium
GCTATTTTCCTCTATCTTTTTGAAAAATATCATAAAGCCGATGAATTTATAGGTAAATATAAATGTTATAAATCTGAAAAAATCTTGCGATTTTGTCCATTCCTCGCTATAATTTCCCTTGAGGTGAATCAATATGCAGGTTCCAGAACTGACGAAGATAAACGAGAGAATGCAGAGAATTAAACACAAAATCCTCGTCCTCTCGGGCAAGGGAGGGGTGGGGAAGAGCACGGTAGCGGTTAATATTGCCTCAGCTCTTGCCTCTAAAGGCAAAAAGGTCGGCATATTGGATATTGATATTCACGGACCATCCGTCCCCCAACTGCTTGGCTTGAAAGGGAAGAGAGTGGAAATACAGAACGATTCTTTGCTTCCTGTGAAGATAGGGGAAAATCTATCGGTTATGTCCATTGGCTTCCTTCTGCCTGAGGAGGATAGCGCTGTGATATGGAGGGGTCCGATGAAATACAAGCTGATAAAGGAATTCCTTGAGGATGTGGAATGGGGTGATTTGGATTACTTAATCGTTGATTCTCCACCCGGAACTGGAGATGAACCCCTTTCCATAGCCCAACTTTTAGGCAAGATGGACGGAGCGGTCATCGTTGCAACCCCTCAGGAAGTAGCCCTAAGCGCGGTGCGGAAGAGCATCACTTTCTGCAATCAGCTTTCCATCCCGCTAATAGGGGTGATAGAGAATATGAGTGGGTTCGTTTGCCCAAATTGCGGGGCTCGGATTGATATATTTAAAGAGGGAGGGGCGAAGAAGATGGCGGAGAAATTGGGGATAAATTTCCTCGGCAAGGTTCCCATAGACCCCACACTCGTTGTCCTCGGGGATGAAGGGAAGCCCTTTCTATCCTCGGGTGAGAACAGCGAGACGAGAAGGGCATTTGAGGAAATAGTATCAGCTATTGAGAAAGTGGTGGAGAAGGGATGAAGGGGGAAATCGTCGTCCTTGTGGAGAACAGCGTTAGGCACAAAGGTCTGCTTGCTGAACATGGCTTGTCCTTTTACATCAAGACTGAGGAAGGTGCCCTCCTTTTTGATACGGGACAAAGCGATTTGCTCCTCCGAAATGCAAATGCCTTGGGTGTGCCTCTCAGTGATGTAGCATATGTTGCTCTCAGCCATGGGCATTACGACCATACCGGTGGGTTACTGGCTTTCCTCCAAAGGTCAAGAAGAAGGATAAAAGTTTTCGCTCATCCCGATGCCTTCACAAATCCTCATTTCATTTGCGGGAAGAATGGGGAGAGAAGGGAAATCGGCATTCCCTTTTCGGAGAGGGATATCAGTGAATACGCTGATATAATAAAGGATTCTGAGGCTAGGGAAATTCTCCCCGGTATCGTGCTAAGCGGGGAGATTAAGAGGATAACTCCTTACGAGGATGTTGGGAAAGGCTTCTTTTTGGATGAGGAATGCTTGAAGCCCGACCCGATAAGGGATGACCAAGCTTTGTTCTTGGATACGAGGGAGGGGATTTTAATCCTTTTCGGCTGCGGGCATTCGGGAATCGTGAACACCCTTTACAGGGCAAGGGAGCTTTTTCCGAAGAAGCGAATAAGGGGGATTATGGGCGGGTTCCATTTAGAGGACGCATCCGATGAGAGGTTGGAGAGGACGATTGAGGAACTGAAAAGAATGGAAGTTAAGGAAATTCTTCCCGGGCACTGCACGGGCTGGAAGGCGTTGTGCAGATTCGCCCAGCAGGAAGATTGGGCAACCATCCCCTTATTTGTTGGTCTGAGATATATCTTTTAAACTTTTCGGGTCATCGGGGAACCGCACTTGGGGCATTTCATTTGCGAGCAGGGAACAGACCTTTTATGAGGGACGACGGTTCCGCAATTGGGGCATATGCATTCGCCTCCCGGACCGGCGCTAAAGCCTCCCATTCTTCCTCGTCCCTGTCCTTGACCTTGAGAGAAACCTCTCTTCATTTTTTAAAACCTCCTTTCAAGAAATTCGCTTTTAGGGAGGGGATGGCTTAAGCCATCCCCTCCCTAACAATTACTCCTTTCCTTCCTTCTCCAGTTCCGCAAGCCGCTTCTCTATATCGGATAGCGCCTGCCTCAAACTTTCCGCCTGCTCCTTCAATAGCTCCTTCTCTTCATCGGATGCAGGCTCGCCCGTGGAGGGAGAAGCGGGAAAGGGACCCCAAGTGGGAAATCTTGCCCAACCGGGAAGCCCCGTAGCCCAATACCAGTGCCGGAAGCCTCTACCTCGCCCCCAAAAACCCCTTCCGGGAATGGGATTGAGATATCCCGGCACGGGGAAGCCGGAGCAAAATCCCGCTCCTCTTCCCGTCCTCGGACCACGACCAAGAGGACCCGTCCTATCGCCAAAAGGCATCAAAATCACCTCCTTCCTATTGAAAATGATTATCAATAACAATTATAACACCCTTTCCCTAATAGTCAAATTTTTTTCCTTGAAAAATGTTCCTTGCTTTCTTTTTTCCATTCGTTCTATAATGAAACGAAAAGTTATCCTCATCATTTAGGAAGGAGGTTTGAAAAATGGAGGGACCGAGAGGGATAAAGAAGGAGGAATTCTGGCAGCTTATAGAGCTCGTCAACCTCGTTTTCCGCCCCGAAACAAGGGCGATGAAAGAGCAGTATCAAATCCTCTTCAGCGAGGAGAATTTAGAGAACCTCAGGGTAATCGTGGAGGAGGGAAGACCGGTCTCCCACATAGGGACCTTGGAAAGGGACATTGAGATTCAGGGTTGTCGCTCAAGGGTAGGCTTGGTGGGAGCGGTATGCACTCATCCCGATTATCGTGGCAGAGGTTATGCAACTATTCTCCTTAACGATTGCATCAAGAGGTTTGAGGAACACGGCTGCGACTTTATGCTTGTCTCTGGCATCCGTAGGCTTTACGATTCCGCAGATTGCCTCCTTATAGGGAATGTTTATAGGCTGGAGATAAGGGAAAGGGATTTGTGGAGATTTGAGAAAAACAACCTAATCTCCCTTAGCGATTCAGCGGATGAGCATCTTGAGGATATGATAAAGGCATACGAGGAAAAGAAAGTAAAATTCATAAGACCGAGAAAGGATTGGGAAATCGCCCTCAAGAGCAGGTTCGTTATGGATGCCCCTTGCGAATTTTTAGTCATAAAGGAAGAGGAAAAATTCAGGGGCTATCTAATAGTTCGTGTCTGGGAGGAAGGGCGGATGGCGGAGGTGCGGGAATATGCTGGCGATAAAAAGGCTATAATTGATTCCGTTCCCCATCTTTTTGAGCGATATGGATTGGCTAGCTTGACCATTCCCGTTCCCTGGGAGGATAGGGAGTTAGCAAAGCAAATACAGGATAAAGGTGTTTTCACGACAATCGTTCCCATCTCCGGGACGGTGCGGCTTTTGAATTTCTCAAGGCTTATGGAGAGAATGAGACCGTATTTCAGGGAGAGAATCGGTGAAATAGCGGATAGATTGAGATTTGAGGAAAAAGAGGAAAAATATCGCATCTCTCTTGATGGAGAGGAATTGGTTATAGAGGGCAGGAGAGCCATCACCTGGATGATTCTTTCCCGTCCTGGTGGATACGAGATTGTGGGCGAAGGGAAGCTCCTTAGCTACCTGCGGGAAATCCTTCCTATTCCCTTCGTCTGGTATGGAATAAATTACATTTAGGAGGAAGTTATGAAGCGTTCCGCTAAATGGTTTGAGAAAGATTATAGGAGGAATCTCGTTGATATGCACATTGAGGATTGGAATGATATCTTTCTCTCCCAGCTTGAGCCCAGGAGATATGTTGAGCTTTTGAAAAGGGCGAATGTATCAACGGCGATGATTTACGCCAACTCTCACATCGGGCATTGTTATTGGAAAACGAGGACGGGACATATGCATAGGGGGATAAAAGGGAGGGATATAACGGGAGAGCTGATAGAGCTTTGCCATCGGGAGGGAATGAATGTCGTCATCTACTACAGCCTCATCTACAATAATTGGGCATACGAGAATCATCCTGAGTGGAGGATGAAGCTCGTTGATGGTAGGGAAGCGAGGGCTTTGACGGGACGCTATGGGGTCTGCTGTCCGAACTCGGGCTATCGGGATTTCGCCCTCAGCCAGGTGGAGGAGCTTTGCCAAAACTACGAATTTGAGGGAATCTTCTTTGATATGACATTTTGGCCAGTGGTTTGCTACTGTCAATCCTGTCAGGAAAGATTTTTGCGGGAGACAGGCAGGCAGATGCCCCAAATGATAGATTGGGGAAAGCCGGAATGGATGGAATTCCAAAGGAAGAGGGAGGAGTGGTTAGGGGAATTCGCAAGGGTTATGACCACGAAGGTGAAGAGCCTAAAGCCGGAAGTATCGGTGGAGCATCAGTTCTCCACCTGTGTTGCGGATTGGGTTTTCGGGGTAACGGAAGCGATTGCCGAGGCGAGTGATTACTGCGGAGGCGATTTCTACGGTGGGGCTCTTCAGGAATCTTTCATCTGCAAGCTTTATTATAATCTGACGAAAAATCAACCCTTTGAATTTATGACGAGCAGATGTATTAACCTCGCCGACCACACGACGACTAAGCCAAAGGAGCTCTTGGAGGCACAGGCTTTCTCGGCGATAGCAAACGGCGGCGCCTTTCTCTTCATTGATGCGATTGACCCCATCGGAACCCTGAACGAGGCAATCTACGAGATGATGGGAGAGATATATAAAAGAATTGAGGAATATGAAAGGTTCATCGGAGGGAAGCTAATCCAAGATGTGGCGATTTATTTCAGCTTTGAATCTAAGTTCGCCCCCGATGATAGCGGTAGGAGCGTCCTTTCTGCATCCAGGAGGCAACCTCATCTTGATTGCGCATTGAACGCCGCTAAAAGCCTTTTAAACGCCCATATCCCCTTCGGGATAATCACGAGAAAAAATCTCCACCAATTGAAGGATTACAAAGCGATTATCTTGCCCGATGTTCTCTGGATGGATGAGGAAGAAGCGAAAGCTATCAGGGAATATGTTGCCTCAGGCGGAAGGCTATACGCAAGCTATCGGACATCCCTCTTTGGGCAAGAGGGGAAAAGGGAGGATTTCCTCCTCTCCGATGTCCTGGGAGTTTCCTATAAGGGCGAAACCAAGGAAGGCGTTACCTACATAAGCCCAGCTGAGGATATTCCCTCCATTTTCAGCGACATAACGCCCCAATATCCCCTCATCCTTTTCAGTCCACAAATCGTTTCTTTGCCGATGGATGAAAAGGAGGTAATCGCTAATATCAAGCTTCCCTACACCGACCCCTCTGATGCCTCAAAAATCGTCTCCATTCACTCAAATCCACCAGGAGTGGAAACACAACATCCCGCCATCGTTTGGAGGAAGTTCGGGAAGGGAGAGGTTATATGGGTTGCGGGACCTTTGGAAATGGTTGAACAGGAGGCTCATAGGGGGTTATTCATAAGATTGATAAGGGGATTAGTGAAAGAGGGCTTCACTTTTGAGACGAACGCTCCCAAGTGCGTGGAGATAACGATGTTCAAGCAGGAGGGAAGATATATAATCAATGTCCTCAATTTTCAATCCGAGCTCCCCAATATTCCCGTTTCCGATATAAAGCTGAGGGTAAAGAAAAACGGCGAGCCCATAAAAAGAGCAGTGCTAGTTCCTTCCGAAGCTCCTCTGCCGATCGAGGTAAAGGAGGAATATCTTGAGCTCTCGCTCCCGCCGATAAACACCTTCCTAATGATAGCGATTTCGTGATAAAATCTCACCGGGAGGTGAGAAAGATGCGGTTTCCTTTTTGTTATCTTGCAATGGGGTTGCTTTTCAGCTCCCTTCCCACCCTTTGGGCGGGAAGAAACATCGTTTCCCTTGATGGGGATTGGGAGTTCGTCAAGGTGAAATCGCTTGACGAGCCCATCCCAGCCTCTGGCTGGCAGAGGATAAGCGTTCCCGGCACCCTCAACGGCATCAATTACGAGAGGGCTTGGTTCAGAAAAACGATAAACATCCCAAAGGAATGGAAAGGCTCCCGCATCCTCCTCCGCTTCGGCGGAGTTAAGTTCAACAGCAGGGTCCTCGTTAATGGGCGAAATGTAGGCGGATGCTTTAATGGCTACGATGCCTTTGAGCTTGATATAACGGAAGCTGTGGATTTCGGTAAGCGGAACGAGATCCTCGTCGCCTGCCACGATTGGACGGGCGTCTTCGTGGGCGAGAAAGTGGATTTCGCCTCCGTTAGGGGAAATATTGAATTGAGAGAGGTTCCCCACGACAGAATAATTTCCCCCATAGGTGGTCATTACTACCAATATGGCATTTGGAACAGCGTCTATTTGCTCTCCGTTCCTTCCCTTTACATCAAGGAAGCCCTCATACGCCCCTCCATCCGGGAGAAGCAAATTAAAGTGGATTTGAAAATCGTCAATGCGGGAAGGGAAAGGGAAGAGATAACGGTAAGGGGCGATATCTATCGCTGGGATGGGAAAGGAAGGGATAAATTCGGTCAATGGGGGATTAAGGGGAGGGCGATTATGAGCAAGAAATCGGAGGAGGTGGAGATTCAACCGGGAGAGACGAGGTCCCTTACTTTAATCTATGAAAACCCTCCGCTTGAGAATTGGTCCCCGAACAATCCTTCCCTTTATGTTCTTGATTTGAGGATAGATAAGCCGAACGGTGATATATTGAGGGAGCGCTTTGGCTATCGGGAACTCTGGACGGAGAATGGGGATTTCTATTTGAACGGAAAGAAAGTGCACCTCCTCGCTTCCTCCTGGTGGCCGCCAACGCAGGGCGTTTCACGGGATTATGTCTTGAACCAATTGCTTTCCTTGAAGAGGATGAACGCCGTAGCATTCCGCACCCATACTCAGCCCTGGCAGGATATCTTCTACGAAGTGGCTGATGAGGTGGGCATTATGATGATTCCCGAAGGAGCTGTTTGGAACGATGATACGAGCTATCGTGTCTTTGACCCCAAGTTTTGGGAGCACTATGCTGAGCATCTCCGCTCAATGGTGCATCATCTCTACAACCATCCCTCGGTGGTGATGTGGAGCTTGGAGAACGAGTTTTACGGTTCAAGGGTGAACGAGAAAAATCCCGAGACGGAGGAGAATCTTGCGAGGATGGGTGAGATAGTGAAGATGGAGGACCCTACACGCCCGATAACCTATGAATCGGACGGCGACCCCGGAGGGGTCGCCGATGTCATCGGCATCCATTACCCAAACGAGTTCCCAGAAAAACGCCTCTGGCCCAACGACGCCTACTGGCTCAAGGAACCGCGCTATATATGGGGAGGCGGCGGAATGTTCTGGAAGGGACCCTTCCTCTGGGACCACAAGAAACCCCTCTACATCGGAGAATACCTCTGGGTGCCAATGAATAGCCCCGCCCCGAATACCCTGTTCTTCGGCGATGAAGCTTACAAGGACCTCGCAACCTATCGCACAAAGGCTAAGGCTCTAGCCTGGCGAATGCAGATTTTAGCCTATCGCTACTATGATGTCAGCGGTCATTCCCCCTGGACGGTCATTGAACAAGGTCCGCTTGACGAGAGGAATCCCTGCTGGGTAGCCCAGAGGGATATGTATCGCCCTTTAGCGGGGTTTCTCAAGGAATATGATTCCCGCTTTTTCTCCGGTGAGGAAATCCAGAGAACTGTTTGGCTCTTCAACGACACGATGAAGGATTTACCAAGAGTTCATTTCAAATGGGCTCTCTTGGGTGAAGGCAAATCAATTCAGCAGGGCGAAGAAACCCTCTCAATGAAAAGCGGTTCCTTCCTTGAGAGAACCATAAAAATCCGCCTCCCAAAAGTGGATTCCCGCAGGGAATTCACTTTGAGATTAACCCTTGATGCGGAGGGTGCTCCGCCCTTCAAAGAGGAGTGGTCAATTGAGGTATTTCCACCTTTATCCGCTGGAATCTTCCCTCAAGCTGGGCTTAAAGTCTATGACCCGAAGGATAAGCTCATCCCAATCTTAAAGGAAATAGGCGTTAACTTCCAAAGAATAGATAATCTCATCAACTGGAATGGTGAGGGAATCCTCGTTATAGCCCCCCAAGCTTTGGAGGAAGAAAAGGAAAGTGACATCCCCCTAATAGGAAAAGATTGGGAGGGGCGAGCATTGTCGGAGGCTGTGGAAAGGGGAGGGAGAATCCTCGTTTTGGAACAAAGTCCATTCGCTGGTGGATGGCTTCCCATTTCCTTAGACAATCAATCCTCAACATTTGCCTTTCCCCTGATAGCCAATCATCCCATTTTAGAGGGTATAAAGGCGGAGGATTTACGCTGGTGGCGTGGGGATAACCTCGTGAGCGAGAGCGAGGCAATCCGTCCGATGCAAGCGGGAGCTTTATCCCTCGTTGTAACAGGAGCAGGGGATGGGCTTTCCCACTCCCCCTTGGTGGAGGTTAGACAGGGCAAGGGCGTTTGGCTTATCTGTCAGCTAAAAGTGGCAAGCAAGCTGAAAAGCGAGCCGATAGCTGGTGTTCTCTTGAGAAGAATGCTCAATTACCTGGCGAGTTTCACTCCTCCTCATGGGGAAACGCTTACCTATGTCACGCCTCCTCTGGAGGAAAAATTGAGGGAGCTTAAGCTCGCTTTCCGTCCCCTAAAGGATTGGAGCGAGCTTCGCTATCCGGAGGCGGGACTTCTCATAATACAAGGCGATGCAGATGGGGTGGAGGCTGGGCTATCTCGCCTTAGGGAATTCTTGCAGGCGGGAGGTAAGGTCCTCTGGCATCGCCCAGGTGCTAAAGGTTTATCCCTGATAAAGGAACTCACTAAACAAAACATCTCCCTTCAGCCCTACAATGGACCGATACTCAGAAAGGAGGGAGGAGGGGAGCTTCTTTCCTATCTAACGAGGGAGGACCTTTACTGGCTGGGTCCTTCAACTGGCGCTTGGTGGGAGACGACACCACTGGCAACGAACTCCGCAGATGGTATCTTCACACCCCAGCTGAGATTAGCGAATGCGAGGGATTATCCTGCGATAAAAGGGGCTAAGCTGGAGGGGCAATGCGGAGTGCAGGGGAACGAGCTCGCCTTTTGGAGTTGGGGGAAAGCGGAGTGGGAGATAGAGCTTCCCGAGACGGGGAATTACATTTTCGGCTTAGTGGGAAGAGGAACCCCTTGTAAGGGAGTTTACCCACTTGCGGATATTTCTTTAGATGGTGAGAGGATAGGGCTTCTCTATATAGGCAGTGAGGAGAAGGGAACTTATGCTTGTTCATTCCAAGCGAAGGCGGGAAAGCATAAACTGGCTATCGCCTTCGTGAACGATGCTTGGTCTCCTCCTGAGGACAGAAATCTCTGGGTGGAGCGTTTTCTCATTGGGAAGGGAGAGGAAAGAGAGAACTTGGAGGATTTGACATCCCCTTCCGCTCTCCTATATATACCGGTGGGGAAGGGAGCGGTTATCTTGAATTCCCTGCGTTGGGATGAGCCTCCCTCGGGAAATGGTTATAAGGCGAGGCGTTTCATAGGGAGCTTGCTCAGTGGATTGGGTGCTAAAATGATGCCTTCGGGAAATGTAGCGATTCTAAAAGCGGAGAAGTTAAGACCAGTGGGAGAATATCCTATGGTTGAGAGGGGAGCGGGTTATATTGAGCTGGCTACGAACGCCACTTTGGAGAGCGAGATAGAGGTGGTGAGGGAAGGGGATTACCGGATAACGATAGTTGGGAGGGGGACGGCGGTTGGAGGGATATATCCAATCGTGAGGTTGGAGATAGATGGGGAGAGGATAGGGGAAGTGGAGTGCAAGGGAGAGGAATGGAGTCCGCATTCAGTGGTTGGGCATTTGCCAGTGGGGAGGCATAAATTCCGCTTGAGCTTCATAAACGATGAATGGAAGCCGCCCGAGGACAGGAATCTATGGATAGCTCGGGTGGAATTTGAAGATGTAACATACCGTCAGGCTTCCTCTGGCGCCCCTTAGATTTTTTGTCATTGCGAGGGATTCCGTAAGGAAAGCTGTGGCAATCTAGAACGAGATTGCTTCGCTTTCGCTCGCAATGACGGAGGAACACCCCGTCGGACTGCTTCCGCCACCCCTTTAGGAGAGGGGAATTTTGGCGGTGGGGCGGGGCTCCGCCCCGCCCCACAACCCTTATTTCCCCTTCTCCAACTCCTCTAACCTCTTCTCTATCTCGGCTAAAAGCTCCCGCAAACTATCCGCCTGCCCCTTCAATAGCTCCTTCTCCTCATCCCTCGTGAGCCCAAAGGGAAAAAAGGGATACCACCACCAGCACCAACCACTACCCCAAGCGGGAAGCCCACGAGCAGCCCTCATCCAGCCAGGCATTCCCGTTAGCCTCCACCAATGGCGCCAACCTCTGCCAAATCCGCCAAACCAAAACATACCTATTCACCTCCTTTCTGATAATGATTTTCATTAATAATTATAGCCCGAAAGGAACACATCCGTCAAACCCAAAGAACCGCACAACCAACCCAACGCTTCCAAAAGATAATCCTAACGATGGTCCTGCTGAATAATTCCCCAAAAAAGAGAAAACGACTTTCATTCTTCCTCATCCAATCCTAAAAAGGATTTTCACTCATTTAAGCGATCATTGTGAAAAAAGATTTGCCAAGGAGAATTTCACCTGCGGTTCCTCTTTTCATCCTAAAAGGGATGTATCGGGGATGGAAAAATTTTTAAAAAAAATCGGGAAAATTAGAATGGAGGAGCAATTCTAGAGATAAATGCCCTGCATTCATCCCGATTAGGAAGTCAAAGTAGGTTGTTTCCTTTACTTTTCGCAGACCAGCAAAAAGCCCGGAAGGCGCCTTTTTACTTCCAGCAGTTGACGATGTGTTTTAAGCCGACCTTGTTCCTTATCTGTTGAAAGGCTAACTCTATCTCCTCCGGTGGATGGACATCATTCTCGCTGAGAACGAGGTCATCCACCTTCACAATCCCCTTTTGGAGAAGCTCTATCGCCTTGCGGAAGTAATACTGTATGGGCTTCGGCTTGTGGGGTGGCGTCGTGGAATAGATACAAGCCCCCTTTATCTCCAACTGCTTCTCATATATCTCAAATGGCTCAACTTCCCCTAACGCTCCCATCGGGGAAACGCCGAACACGAGGATTTTCCCTCCCTTCCTCGCCGCCTTCACCCCCAATCCCAGCGCCTGCGGAGCACCTGCGGTCTCAATAACACATTCCACTTCCTCCCCATTTTTCAGAGAACTCACATATTCGTCTCCTATCTGAAGCTTCTTGGCTATCTCCAGACGCTTCTCGTCTATATCCACGATTATAAGCTTCGAAGGCATATAAATCCGCATCAGGCGAGCGAAGATGGAGCCAATGGGTCCCGCCCCGATTATCGCAACAGACATTCCTGGCTCAGGCTGAAGCCTTTCCGCTCCCCAGAGAATGCAGGCGAGGGGCTCAACGAAATAACCTCGCTTCCTCCAAAATTCCTTATCCCTGTCCGGCAGTTTAACCACTTGCTCAGCGGGAAGCTTACAGTATTGGGCGAATCCGCCATTGAAGTGGACCCCAATGTGCTGAACCTTTTCGCAGAGTGCGGAGAGAAATTGGGAACAGAAATAGCAGGTTCCTCCCTCTCTTCGCCAACTACGAGCCTCCCCATGTAAGCAAACGATATTAGGGTCGGCAACGACTAAGTCGCCGACCTCCAATGGCTCCATTCCCAGGCTTTTTCTCCTCTCGTTAACCCCTCCCTTTAGCTCCACTATTTCACCCCAGAACTCATGCCCCAATATCACTTCCTCGGGGATGAACCTTGGGTCACGGAAGCGTCCAGCGGACACGGTGAGGTCGGTTTGGCAGATGCCACAGCTTTCCACTCTCAGCAATACCTCTCCATCCTCCAGCTGGGGAGTGGGCACCTCTTCCACTTTTGGGAGCCACCTACCATCCTGCGTCTTCTTGAAAACCGCGGCCTTCATTTTATTCCCTCCTTAAGGTTTAGTAATTCTCTCCCCGTAGGATTCACACTCCTTGAGGAACTCCTCCGTTGGAACACCAACGGATATGGGTCCTTCCTCCACCTCCATCCCGTGAATCTCAAGGGCTAACTTTAAGGCGAGAAGGGCATCCTTGCCATCCTTGAGCGTTGCAGAGGCAACGAAGCATCCCCCCTTCTTTCCCTTCAATTTCCCGTAAAACTCAACTGAATCGTCTATGAACTTCTTCATCTGCCAAGACATATTGGCGAAGTAACAAGGTGAGCCGAGGATTATGACATCCGCATCCAGAAGCTCGGAGGGATTAGCCTCTTCCACCTTCTTCAAAATCACTTCCCCGTTCTTTTCCGCTCCCCTCGCTATAGCCTGTGCCATTCTCTCGCAGATTCCCTCAGCGCTATGATAAATTATCAGGGTTTTCATCTTTTCACCTCCTTTCAAACAATGGAAGCCAATTGGCGAAAATGCTCTTTAAGGGAGATATAAAGGGAACGATAGAGGGGATAGAGCTTTTGGTAAATCTCCACCTCTTCCTTTTTCGGCTCGGTTTTTTCCTTCAAGTAGATTGTTGCCTTGCAGGCTTCCTCAACTGAGGAATAGAAACCAACGCCAACGCTCGCTAAAAGCGCCACCCCGAAGGAGGGACCCTCTTCCATATTTAAAGTATAGTTCGGCATATTGAAGATGCTTGCGGTGATTTGACGCCAGAGGCGGCTTCTCGCCCCTCCACCTATCATCCTTACTTCCTCAATCGGTATGTTCATTTCCTTCAAAATCTCATAGGAATCCCGTAAGCCGAAGGAAACGCCCTCCATAACCGCTCTCGCTAAGAAGCCCTTGGTGCATCTGTAGGTCAAGCCGAAGAATACGCCCCTTGCGTATGGGTCGGCGTGGGGTGTTCTCTCCCCCGTGAGATAAGGGAGGAAGATGAGCCCTTCACATCCCGGTGGAGCCATTTCCGCTTCCTTATTAATGAGTTCATATTCATCAATTCGGAGCAACCTTGCCATCGCTCTTTCCGGCTCGCCCAGGGCATCCCTGAACCAACGATAGGAGCCTCCCGCTGAGAGCATCACTCCCATAACATGCCATTTGCCGGGAACGGCGTGGCAGAAGGTGTGGAGGCGGAGCCCTTTATCTATCACGGGCTCCTCGGTGAAGGCAAAAACTACCCCTGAGGTCCCCAAGCTAACGAAAATCTTTCCCCTTTCCACAACGCCGGCGCCCACACCCCCAGCTGCTTGGTCGCCCCCACCACCAACAACTGGCACTCCTTCGGGAAGCCCCGTTTCCTCAGATGCTATCCTGGATAGGCGTCCCGTTATCTCGGGGGATTCGTAGACCTTCGGCAAGATATCCATAGACAATCCTATCCCCTCCACCATTTCCCTTGACCATCTACGATTTTTCACATCAAAGAGGCTCGTTCCCGAGGCATCCGATACCTCGCTCGCATATTCTCCCGTTAGCCGATAGCGTATGTAATCCTTTGGGAGAAGGACCTTCGCTAACTTCTCAAAATTCTCCGGTTCTATATCCCTAAGCCAAATTATTTTCGGGGCGGTGAATCCAGTAAGGACGGGATTGGATGTATATTCAATGACCTTTTCCTTGCCTATTTTATTAGTTATCCATTCGCACTGCTCCGCTGTTCTCTGGTCGCACCAAAGGATTGCGGGGCGAATGACCTCCCCATTTTTATCAAGGAAAACCGAGCCATGCATTTGCCCGGAAAGTCCTATCCCTTTCACATCCTCAGGGTTTATTCCCTTTGATAGCGCTTCCCTTATCCCCTCAACAGTCGCTCGCCACCAATCCTCAGGGTTCTGTTCCGCCCAGCCTGGCTGAGGCGTGAGCATAGGGTATTCCTTTGATACGCTTGCTTTGATTTCCCCTTTCTCATCAATGGCGAGGACCCGTGTGGAAGTGGTTCCCACATCTATTCCTAAGAAGAGCGGCATAGGAGAAGCCCCCTTTCTTGTTGATTTAATGAAATTATATCAAGTAACTCTCTTGTCTTTCAAGAAAATCCTCTTGGTCATTGCGAGGCTTCCCGAAGGGAAGCCGAAGCAATCGAAAACGAGATTGCTTCGCTCCTTCCAATTCCCCTTC
>JBMFMH010000038.1:0-13929 GCA_049970775.1 bacterium
CTTTCGCCAAAAGACAATCCCCCTCGGCAAGATTATAGCAAAAACCTTGCCGAAAAACCTTATAAAAAACATAATAATTTTTGTGAAGATAGGTGTTATTTCCGATACCCATATCCCCACAAGAGCAGACCGCCTGCCTGAGGCTGTTTTCCAGCACTTCAAGGGCGTGGATTTAATCCTTCACGCAGGCGATATAGAGGATATGGGCGTTCTTTTTGAGCTTGAGGAAATCGCCCCCGTAAAGGCGGTTATCGGGAATATGGACCCTTACGAGCTTGAGAATAACCTACCGTCAAAGAGGATAGTGAAAGCAGGGGCAGTGAACATCGGGCTCATTCACGGCTGGGGAGACCCTAAAGGATTGCCCAAGAGAGTATTAGAAGCCTTCTCGGGAGAAAATGTGCAATGCATCGTTTTTGGGCATTCCCACCAGCCCTTCAACGAGGAGGTGCAGGGCATACTCCTCTTCAACCCGGGAAGCCCAACGGACAGAATATTTTCTCCCTACAATTCAATCGGAATACTCCATATAGTTGGGAACCAAGTAAAAGGCGAGATAATCAAGATATAGAAAGGATTTTTCCCTTATGAGAAAGACTCTCTGGGAAACTTTAACCAGAATAATGTTTTTCTTCTTCATTATGGCGCTTGCATATTTTCTTTATAGGGAGCGTCTCCATTTCCCATCCATAGCCCCTCGCATACCGATAGAGTATAAGCAAATCCCCATTTATACCCTTTGGTCATTGATGAGGATGACCGCCGCCTACATCCTCTCCCTAATTTTCTCCTATTCCTACGCCTATTTAGCTGCGACTCATCCTCGCAGGGAAGGGATAATGCTTGCTATATTGGATATCCTCCAATCCGTTCCCGTGCTGGGCTTCTTCCCTGCGGTTGTCCTTCTCTTCGTCAATCTCTTCAAGGGAGCAAGAATAGGGGTTGAGTTAGCCTCAATAATCCTCATATTCACCTCCCAAGCTTGGAACATAACTTTCTCAGTTTACGAGTCAATAAAGACGATGCCCGAGGATGTGAAAGAAGCCATTGAGCTGATTGGGTTGAGGGGTTTGAAGAAATTCTTCACCCTGATAGTCCCAACTTCAATTCCTCGTGTTGTTTACAATTCAATGCTTTCCTGGGCAGGAGGCTGGTATTTCCTCATCGCCTGCGAGATAATCGCAATAGGTCCGATGAACTATCACTTGCCAGGCTTGGGCAGTTTGATGCAGGAAGCAGTGGATAAAGGAAGGATTGACCTTGCCTTAGCGGGGGTTTCCGCCCTTATCTTCGTGATACTCTTGATGTATTTTTTCATCTGGCAACCTCTCTCCTTTTGGGCGGAGAAGTTCCGCTACGAAATGGTCTCCTCTACCTCTGAACCTCCCATAACTTACCGCCTATGGCTAAGAGTGGGCAGGACGAAATTATTCTCTCTGTTTTCCTCAATTTTCCACTACCTCCTAAATCCTATTTTAAATCTTCGCCTAAAGCCCAAAATCAACTTATCCCGAAACACGCTCTCCCTTATCTATATATCCCTCTTGACTATCCTTCTCTTCCTTTCCGCTTTCGGAGTGACCATTGGCATTATCTCCCTCTACTCCTCTCTTCTCCAGCTGAAGCTTTCTTTTCTCCTGAAAATTCCTCTCGCAATTTTATCCTCTATGGGAAGAATCGCATCCGCTTACCTCATATCCCTTCTCTGGACTCTGCCAGCTGCCGTTTTCATAGCAAAGAGCGAGAAGAGGGAAAGCTTCTTCGTTCCCATCATTCAAGCCTGCGCCTCCATTCCCGCCATCGCCTTCTTTCCTTTTATGGTCCGCTATATCGTGGGAATCACGGGCAATGTGAACATCGCCGCTATCCTCCTCATCCTCACTGGCTCCCAATGGTATCTTCTCTTCAATTTAATAGGAGGTGTGAAAGCTATCCCCACGGATATAAAACAGGCGGCCGCAGTCCTTGGGATTAGGGGCTGGCGCTATTGGAGAAAGATTCTCCTACCCGCAGTTTTCCCCTCCCTCATCACGGGAAGCATAACCGCCTGGGGAGGAGCCTGGAACGCGCTAATCGTTGCGGAATGGATTACCTTTAAGGGGAAAATTTACAGCGCTTTTGGAATAGGTTATCTTTTAGATTACGCTACCTATAAGTTGGGGAATGTTGCCCTAATCTTGATTTCCTTAGCCTCAATGAGTCTTACAATTATAATTATAAACAAATTTTTCTGGAGAAAAATGTATGAACTTGCAGCAAGGAAATATAGGTTTGAAGCCTAAAGTTCTTGAGGTAAGGAATGTTTACCGCACCTATCACCACGAGGAAACGAATATCGTGGTGTTGGAGGATATATCGTTTGAAATAAACGAGGGTGAATTCGTTTGCCTCGTTGGTCCCTCGGGCTGTGGGAAGAGCACCCTTTTGAGGATGATTGTCGGCTTGGATAGACCAACGAAAGGCGAGATACTTTACCGGGGGGAAAAGGTAAATGGGATAAATCCTAAAACTGCTTTAGTTTTTCAGAACTTCGCCCTAATCCCCTGGCTAACGGTTTGGCAGAATGTAGAGCTCGGCTTGGAGGCTAGAGGAATAGATAAAAAAGAGAGGGAAAGAAGGGTGAGATATTGGCTTGAGAAGGTTGGTTTAGACGGGCACGAGAACGCCTATCCGAGGGAGCTCTCCGGTGGGATGAAGCAGAGGGTAGGCTTTGCCAGAGCGCTAGCCTTGGAGCCGGAGCTGTTATGTATGGATGAGCCCTTCTCAAGCCTGGACCCGCTCACCAGCCAAAACCTTCGTGAGGAACTACTCAGATTATGGGGGGATAAGGAGTTGCCCACTGTATCAATACTAATGGTGACCCATAGCATAGAGGAAGCGATATTTATGAGCGATAGGGTGCTCATTATGTCAACCCATCCTGGTAAAATAATAGGTGATATAAAAGTGGAGCTTTCCCGTCCCCGCAATATGAGGGATGAGGCATTTCAAAAATTTGTTGACGAGATATACGCAATGATAGTATAATGAGAAAGGAGGAATTCGTTATGGACGGTGAACCTCTGCCAAGTGCGGAGGTAGAACAGATAATAGGTTTATTGGAGATACTTGATGATTTAGGAGGGAAGGAGGACATCCCGAAGCTAGCTCGCAGTTTGCAGTTTGAGCTAGACGACCTCCTTCCCGTTATTAGAGCGGCGGAGCTTTTGGGCTTCGTCGTAGCGGAGGGTGGCGATATAGAGATAACGGATTGGGGTTATCAGTTCCTAAGAGCTGATGTGCAGGAGAGAAAGGAGATTTTCGCTAGGGCAGCTATGGAGGTGCCATGGATGAAAAGGATTTTGGATATGCTTAAGGAAAACGAAGGGGAACCCCTTCCTAAGGAGGAGGTATTGGAAGCCTTCCAAGAGGATTTATCCGAGGAGGAGGCAGAGCTCCTTCTCCGAACGGCTATAGGCTGGGGAAGATACGCCGAGCTAATAGGCTACGACCAAGATGAGGAGCAACTCTTCCTTCCACAGGAAGAGGATGTTAATCTATAGCAAAAGAAGGGCATAAAGGGCTCCTAAAACTGGACGGGCACGAAATCCAACGACCTTTCCCGTTTGCGTATCATACCAATCGGTAAAAGGCACCTTATCCGGTGTTTCCTTAACGAATAACCCTAACGCTTGAAGAAGCTTTTCCCTTTTCTCTTTATTTTCGCTCATAAAAGCTACCCAAGAAAGCCAATCCGCCTTCGTGTAAGTGAATCTTTCATCAAGAGGAACGCCATATTTGTTCAATTTGGATAAATAGAAATCCACTTCCCTCTCTACGATTTGCCTCGGAAACAAATCCAAGCCAGCCAGCTTAGCGTAAAAGAGATTGTATTTCAATGACCAAGTTTCGTTTTTGCCGTAAATCCTGCTTAAATGGGTAGACGCCTCCGCCCTCTTAAGCCAATAATCCAACATCTCCCTTGCTTTTACTTCGTATCTCTCGCTCAACTCATTCTTTCCCAAGATTTTGCAGAGCCTTGCAAAGGAAGCAACCCCTCCTATCGCCTTCGCTGAAAGATTGACATTTAGTGCGGATGGACCGGTGAAATCGTCAGTGCATAACTGCTCTTCTGGCTCCAACCCCTTCTCGCTTAGATAATTAGCCCAACGCTCAAGTATATCAAAATGCGCCCTTGCTAAACTCAGGTCCTTGCTGATATTGGTGTAGGCTAAAACCATAAGGAGCATATTCCCGCTTTCCTCGATTGGCATCGGCGCCCCATAGGATTGTCCACCCGCTACGGGATAACGACCTAAATCGTGAGGAGCAAAGGGCTCCTTCCAAGCTTCGCTTTCGCTTGCCCTAAAAATCGGCTCCAACTGCATCTTCAACAGCTCGGGATTAGTGGCGAGGAAAAACGGTGAGGCGGGAAAAACAACATCAACAGTTTGGATGAAACTCCCACTGCTTATCTCCTTCATAAACATAAACCTATCGTTTCCCGAATAAGCCAGCTCGCAAGCTCCCAATACCTGCCGATGAATCAACGACAGAAGGTTGGCATAATCATCTCCACCAGCTTTCCTTGCCCTTTCAATCAGGTTTCTATCAAAGGAATCGCAAGCGGTTTTAATATTTTTGAAATTTTCCCAAGCAAAAAGCAACATCTCCTCCCAATTTCTGAAGTAGCTCCTCCAAAGGGGAAGGAAAAGGCGATGGGAAAAGGACGCGGCTTCCTCCCTTATGTGCCCGATTATCACTTTCCTTGTTTCCTCCCTCGTTCCAACATTTCCGAGGTCAAAAAGGAAGGCGAAAACAGGCCATCTATCGCTGATTTTGCGTGGTTGGTTCCAATCCATATCATTCGCCAATCTTTCTCCTTTTAAAAATTTCCCTCTGACAGCAGTATCAGCTCCCGCCTCCCAAGCTGATGCCTCGCCAGTTGCCCATATGGGAAAACCCCAATCCGCATAATCGTTTATTTCTTGCAGGATGTTCTGGGAAACCTGCTTTACCCTGAAACAGAGCAACTTTCCTCCTTTTAACTCCTCCAAATTCCAAACTATTTCCTTGTTTTGTTCCCCACTTGCCCATTCACCCGATATATCAAAATAAAGTTGGACATTGTGAGGCTTCCCATCCACTGACTTGACGCTGAGGATAAGGTAGGTAATGGGAAGGGAGAGAAGCTTTAAGTCATCGGGAAGAGCAGGGGTAAGAAAAGTTAGCTCCAATCTAACGGCATCCCTCTCAAATATCAATTTCGTCTGCGTGGGGTTTACCTGTGAGGATTTTAAGGGAAGAATCTCTACTTCGGGATATTGACCAGCAAGCCCGAAAAATTTAAAGGGCTTGCCATCTATCCTCGCCATTCCTGCTATCGCTTTTATTCCTCCCGTCCAATGCCTTGCCCAATCATCACAGGGGTGGTCCGCCATCAACCAAACATTAAGGTTCGGGTCTTTAACAACTAAGGGGATAGCGGTGGATGCGTTCAAAAGAGGCGTTGCCAAAATCAAAGCCAAAAGTAAATATTTCATTAAATCTTCCCTCCTTTCAAAGCTATCAAAATCGTCCAAACGGACATATTGCTATAGTAATCGGAGCCCCAGCACTCTTCTCCAGTTGAGGAGAAATAGTTGAAATAGATGTTCCAGGGGCTCTTTCTTAAATGGGCAATGTTTCTGTAGATTTTCTCGCTCGCTGTTAAACCAAGCCTCTCCTCGCCAGCAAAGATGGCTGTTGCGGAGAATGCGAAACCTTCCCCAGGAGAAATCCCATCCGATTGGTGATTCCTCCCAGATTCATCTGGTTTGCCGTTCGGTAGAACTCCGTTCACCACCCCATAAGGGCTGGCTTCACAATTCAATTTATCTATCCATTCAATTGCGGATTTTATCCTTTCCTTTGGAAGAATCTCTCCCAAACCGGTGAGATAAGCATACCATTGACCAACAAGCTGATTAGCTAGACAAGTTTCGGATACCTTTTCCCCAGAATAAAGATTGAACCACCTTCCATTCCATAGCCTCGCTTGAAATTCTCTTTCTGCCTTTTCAAACCACTCCTCCGCAAATCTCCTTGTTTCCTCATCCTCCATAATCTCGGCCATCTTCGCAACTGCTTTCAAGCTTGCCAGTAGGATGGAATTCACATAAGAGGAAACGCCTTGCCACTCCCACACATCGTAATATTGATTTGCTAGCCCACCAGGCTGGGGGTCCTCTTCAATCAAGCTGTCACCGTTTTTATCCAATTTGCGTGCAAATTGGAGGGCTTTCTTGACAGAAGGATACAGCTCCTTTAAAAAAGCTGAATCCTTCGTCCAAACATAATCACGCCAAACCATTAATATGAACTCGGTAGAAACGATGGGATGCTGAAGATGATAAACAGGGGAATCAAAGTTATCCTCCATCCCAAAACAGAAGGGAATCTCCCCGTCCTCTTTTTGAAGCCTTGCGAATTCCCTGATGACTTTCTTCTCCAATCTCGGGAAGAAAATTAGAAGGGGAAAGGAACCATTGAATCGGCAGACGAGGGTCTCGTTGATGGGACAGCCTGTAAAGGACTCGCTTAAGGAAAAGCGTCCATCCTTTATGTAAAGGGAATTCTTCACTAAAGGATATAGCCCATTTATCAAAGCATCCTTCAGCCAATCTGGATAGGGTAGAGAGTAAATCTCCTTTTGCCAAGCTTCAATTTTCTTCAGCCATTTCTCCTTGTTCTGCAAACTGTATTCGGCAACCTCCTCTGCGGAGGAGAAGTTGTTCGCATAATAATGTCCCAAAACCTGTCCCTGTGTGCTTATGTAGTTGGGGAAAAACCACGAAAGCACAAACCAGATTTCCCTCTGCTTTCCGCCATCCCATTCAGCCCAAACCAGCCCTTTTTCTCTCTCAATTTTTTTGCCCACCTTATATTCTTTGGGAAAGAAAATAGCATACTCCCCTTCATCAGAACGGAAAACCAAACCCGATTCTCTCTCTTCTATCCACCATTGACTTTCCTTCCCCACAGGAATCAATCTGTTCTCCCCTGCTCTTCTAAGGGCTTCCTGCCAAGGACCAAGATAGTAATCGCTATTCCCTATCCCCATAATGTAGCCCGGATATCTGCCCTCCTTGTCCGAGATTAAAAGTAGTGAACCATTCTCCAATACTTCGCCGATGTTATTCTCCGCTTCCTCAATTCCTCCCGCATCAATGTTAACGAAAAGTGAGAAGGAAAGATTTTTAAGCGGATGATTGGCTATGTTTTTCAACCTAACCCTCCGCCATAGAACCCCATCGTCCAGTAAATCCGTAATCTCAATCTCCAATTTTCCATCCTCGCTTCTCAATCTCCTTTTAACGCATCTGCCATCCTCAGATATCTTATCCCCATCAACTAAGATGAGGTTCTCCTTGCCAATACCACCGGGAATATAATAGGTCCCGCAAAAACCTCCCTCCCAATGAACGCTATGGAAGATAGCGGAGAGATTTCCCTTTCCGGAAAAGGGCAAGGTGAACTCCTTCCCCTCCTCCCAATTGAAAGCTCCCCACTTGCCAATTTCCATCTCCGTGTTTTCATCCCTAATCTTTTTTCCTTCTCTTCCACAGGGAAGGTCAAAGGAGGGTGGGAGGGGATTGATTTTCCCTCCCATTCTAATCGCAGAAATGCAAATCATTTCTGCTTGAGGATAAAGGATTTCCTTTTTCCATGAGAGAACGCCTGCTAAATTACCCTGCTTCTTTCCCTGAGCAACCTCCCAGGATATACCTATCTTAATCTTTTGGGGTTTAGGGTTTGGGGAGGAGAAGCGGAAGATTATGGTGGGCAGGGAGGAATTTCTATCATCCTTCTTAATAAAGGGGGAAAAGGCTTTGAGGAAAAGAGGAAAGGGCAATTTAGGGTCAAAATAGGATAGGTCAGCGATGGGGAAATGTCCATTCAAAACGATTTTCTCGACTGAACCCGTGCGGAGGGGGATATGGAGCCCGTTTGTCTCAAGGAAGAGGTAGCAACCAGGCGGAAGGGGAAGAGGGGAGAGGAAATTGTTTTGCACCGTTGATTTACCGAAGCATCCGTTGGATAAAAGCTCAATGTAGCCGGTGCCCAAACCTCCCAAAGGAATACCGCTTCTCTCCTCCCCGTTTATGTAGACCGCAGGAAGCGCCATAACGCTAAGCAAGATAAAGATAAAGTAAAAGTAACACTTAAACATCCACACTCTCAGGCTTTGCTCATCGCATCTTGAGCGGCAGCTATTATGGGATAAACGGTAGGGGCACTTGTTAGATATGGATGGGTAGCAATCTGCATTGTGTCAAGCTCCACTGCTGATACCCTTTGCTGAATAGCTAAGCCTATGATATTTATCATTTCCCCAGCAGAAGCTCCTCCTGCAACTTGACCTCCCATCAGGACACCGGATTCCCTTGAAAAAATCAATTTCACTTTAACCCTATTTGCACCAGGGAGAGTGCCGGGATGTTTATCAACCGCTTGCGCATTGCCCACCACTATATCAAATCCTTCTTTCTGGGCAGATATCTCTGTTAAACCCGCTGAACCCAAGACAAGTCCATCGACATATGTGGAATAAATGGCTATTGTGCCCTTGTTCTCTCTTATTACCTTTAACCTGTAGAGATTCGCGCCCGCTATGCGCGCTTCCGCAGTAGCTGTGGAGGCGAGCATCACCGCGCAATCTTTTCTTGTAAAGAAATCCCTTTTCCCAGCGCAATCGCCGATTGCAAATACATCGGGGTCGCTGGTCCGCATATATTCGTCCACCCATATTCCCTTACCTCTGCCCAAATCCAAACCTGAATCCGTGGCTATCTTCGTGTTAGGAATAGCTCCCACAGCCAATATCACCGCATCCACTTTCAGGGTCTGACCATTATCCAGTTTCGCGCCCTCTACCTTTTCGTTACCAACGAACTCGATAACCTTGGTATTTAGCAAAAGTTCAACCCCGTTGTTCCTAAGCTTTTCTTCCACTAATTCCGAAAACTCTGGGTCAAAAGAATTGGCAAGCAGATGAGGAAACAACTCTATAAGGTAAACCGATAATCCATCAACTTTTGATAATTCATCAGCTATCTCTACACCTATAAAACCGCCACCGACGATGAGAACGGATTTTGCCTTCTTTACCTCTTCAACACAATTTACAAGATAATCTAAATCCTTATGAATCGGGAATATCCCCTTTTTCTCTATTCCAGGTATGCGGGGCATTATGGGAAGGGAACCCATAGCCAAGACCAGCTTCTCGTAACATATTTCCTCTCCGCTTTTTGTAGCTACGATTTTGCTTGCTCGGTCTATATTCACCACCTCGTCAATGATGACTTCTACTTGATTCTTCTCTAATGCCTCCATACTCAAATAGTTATCCCTTGGGTTCTTAAGGCTATGAAACATATAAGGAATGCCACAAGGAACACAGCTATTTTGAACCTTTTTGACGACCACTACCTTTTTGTCCGGATAACTCCTCCGTGCCGTGAGAGCACAAACCAAGCCGGCTGGTCCTGCTCCGACAATCAAGACATCAGTTTTTAGCATTTTCACTACCTCCTTTTTTTATTTTTGTATTTTGCTCGTCCTTAAGAAGTCTAACGCTACAGCACCCATAATCACTGCACCGATAACCACTTGCTGCCAAAAAGCGGAAACATTGAGGAGAACCAAGCCATTTCGCAAAATCCCCATAAAAGCAGCCCCTATGAAGGTGCCAATTATCGTCCCCTCACCGCCAGCAAAACTCGCCCCTCCTATTATAACAGCCGCTATGACATCCAATTCTATCCCCAATCCAGAATTCGGCTGCGCAGAGGAAAGACGAGAGGCTAATACAATACCAGCTAAACCCGATAGCAAACCCGAGAGCGTGTAAACTATTATCTTGACCCTATTTATGTTTATCCCCGAGAGAAAAGCAGCCTGTTCATTTCCTCCTATCGCATAAATGCTCCTACCCAATGTGGTGCTGCTCATAAGGATATGACCAGCTATTATGCAAACAAGCATAATAACCACCGGCATAGGAACCACACCAAGCATACCTTGCCCAATAAAAAAGAACTTACTGGGAAGACCCGTTATCGGCCATCCACCAGTTATGACATAAGTTAAGCCACGAGCTATGCTCATCATCCCCAAAGTTGCTATGAATGGCGGCATTCTCACTCCCACGATAGCTATGCCGTTTATGAATCCGCAAAAAGCACCGCAGAGAAGACCAAATAGGACGGCAAGAGGTATGCTGATTCCCTTAGTCATAGCGAGGGCGGTAATACATCCCGCAAGCGCCAAGACGCTCCCTACGGAGAGGTCTATACCGGCGAGGACAATCGCCATCGTCATACCAACGCCCATCGTCGCTATCATAGAGAACTGGCGAGCGACTATCCCCAAATTATCCGCTGTTGGGAAAGCTTTCGGACGCACCACGGATAGAACAATGAACAAGATAACTAAAGCTATGAAAGCGGCGGTTTCACGCCTCTTTAATAGGAATCCGATGGCTTCTCTCATTTAGTTAGCTTACTTGGGAGTTTCAAATTCCTTTACATTTGCCTTTGTGACAATCGTTATTCCCGTATCTATATCGGGCAACTTCTCCAATTTGCCTGATTTAGCCAGCTGGTAGAGCGTCTTAATAGCAAGGTAGCCCATCTGCTTCGGCTTCTGAGCTATTGTAGATTGGATAACGCCTTCCTTAATGAATTGAATCGTCATAGGCACAGTATCAAAACAAACAATCTTTACCTTACCGCTCTTCCCAGCGGCCTTAACAGCTCTCGCGGAACCTGGTCCACCAGTTCCACTCACCCCGAAGAAACCAGCAAGGTCAGGGTGTGCCTGCAGGACATTCTCCGCTTGGGAAAAGCAAAGCTCTTCATCGTCGTTATTTGCCTGCAGGGTTACCTCCCTTATGCCCGGTGCCTTTTTGATTGCATCTCTAAATCCCCTTATCCTCTCGTTCAGATTATAAGCTCCCAAGCTTCCCGTCATTATCGCTATTTTCCCCTTCCCTCCCAAAACCTTTATCATCTCCTCTCCCGCCGCATAACCCGCCTTATAATTGTCGGTGCCGATATAGCAAAGCCGTTTGCTCTTCGGTGCGTCGGAATCAAAGGTTATCACGGGAATTCCTTCGGACAAGATTTTATCTATAACTGGGGCGATAGCTGTGGGGTCATTGGGAGAAATCGCTATCCCGTCAACCTTCTTTGAGACGAAATCCTCTATTATCTTTATCTGCTTCTCAACATCAGTCGTTTCAGGACCAACGAAATAACCCTCAACTCCCAATTCCTTGCAAGCCTCTTTCATCCCTTCCTCGCACGCCGACCAATAGGGGCTTCCAACGGATTTGGGGACGAGGGCGAAGACATAGGTCTTGCCTCCCTTCACCCCGGAAGGAGCGGATACTTCTTCCTTTTTCTTTTTACCACAGCCCGTTAGGGCAAAAGCAAGCGTGAAAACCGCGAAAATCAAGAGAAATCTCTTCATTTATCAATCACCTCACCAGAATGTCGGGTCTTAAGTATTTCCTTCCATTTACCTTGACCTCAATCATCGGCCAGTTGGGAGTTGCGGTGATGATTTCCGGACCGTTCTCCGTTATTATTATCGTGTCCTCAACCTTTACTCCTCTTATCGTGGGGTTCCAGGCGCAGGCGCTTCCTACCATTAATTTGACCGGTGAATGGGGAAAGGCAAACTGGTCTCTCCCATCATAGCCAATCGTTCCCCCTTGATGATGATTCTTCCATTCCCCAGGAAATCCTACCTCAGCGTATGCCTGCATCCCTTTTTGGAATATCTCGCCCAAAGTGGCACCTGGTCGGCTTGCATCTATGAGGGTGGCATCCACATAGGCGCAGGCTTTTATCTTCTTCTTCAGCTCATCGGGTAGCGGTCCGAAATGGACGAGGCGGGAAAGGGCAACAATCAATCCCCATTTCTCGGCGCAGATGTTAACCAAGGCATAATTCTTCAGCTTTTTCTCCGTTGGTGGAAGGTGCCTGTATTGCCAAAGTCTCTCATCCGTTCCTATGAGAAGAACGGTCACCTTTATGCCTTCCCTTCTGAAATACCAGTCAGCGAGGGCGGCTATATCCATTTCGCTCATACCCGGCTTGATATCCCGACAGATATCGCCTATTATCCTCCCGCATTGTTTCCCCAACCAGCGATACTTTTTTATCTCTGCTTGGGTGAGGGGAACCCTTATCTTTTTCAATTCCTCTCCCACGGGAATTGTTCCCTCTAAGGGAAGGTCGGAACCCACCTGCCCTCCTAAGGACATCCTCTTCACGATTTTACTCAAGGTAGCGGGGTCAATCCTTTCCTTGGGCCACTCGTATCTAACCCACTTATAACCGAGCTCGCCTAATCCCTGCTCAAGCATAAACCTTTGCCCTTCAATATTGTTAGCGATGAGATATTTCTGCCCATCTTTGCGGATGAGGAGAGCAGCGCAGCCGGCGCTATCAGTGATGACTATCTCGCTGTCGCATCCGCCAGTAATCCAAGCGAAGTTGTTTTTCGCTTGGATTAAGAGGGCGGAGAGGTTATGCTCGGAAAGGAACTTCTGCACCCTTGCTTCCTTCTCCGCTATCTCCGCTTTGCGTTCCTCTGGGGTAATGGCGACGAGGACGCTCTTCCAATTATCTGCGAGCAAGAGCGCACAGGCAAACATAATCAACAACGCAAAAGACGCATTCTTCATCTCGCTCCCTCCTTTTTGGTTTTTATCATTATATATCAGAGCGAATTGCTTCGCAATATATTTTTTTGAAGCAAAACAAAAAGGGCTGAGCCCCTCAAGGGGCTCAGCCCCTTTCCCTACTCACTGTTCCACATATTCTTCGGCGCTAATGTCGTTTGGGGCATCAACCACTTCACATGCCCGTCGCCAAATATGTAATTCGCTCCACCTTGATGACGCTCCACATCGCACATCCCAGTGATATCCCTTATATCATCCACCAGGTTAGGGTCTCCCGCATTCCACGGTTGGTCAACTCTATGCCAGCCTTTCGTCTCCCCTATTATAATCACATCAGCGGGATTGCGTATCGCTGCTAAAGTCGTTCCACCGTGGCACTTCATCCCGGGTGGACAAACTACATGTTCATTGAGCCCGTAGCTTGTATCCTGTTGGGAATTGAACCTACAGCTTGTGCAAGCCGTCTTCCCGCTCATCATTAGCACATCGCTGGGGCAGACGAAGAGTTTTTTATTCTTCACATAGGGTTCTATCTTCCTATCCCATCCCCAGATACAAGCAACGCCAGTTGGACTATCGGGGTCGTAATTAGCGCAAGGTTTAGCGTTGCCTCGCCTTGTATCAAAGCATCCGCAAAACCACTCCGAGATGAAGCGTTCATCCCAATCTTGAAGATACATCATAAAACCCATAGATATTTGCCTCATATTTGACATACATTGCGCTTTCCTTGCGTTTTCCCTAGCCCTTGAGAAAACTGGGAAGAGGATAGCGGCGAGAATGGCGATGATTGCTATGACGACCAACAATTCAATCAAGGTGAAACCTTTCCTTTGTTTTCCTATTAACATTTTTAACAAAACACCTCCTTTTAGTTTTTGTTTTGCCCCTTTTGGTTTTTCCGGCGAGGGAGAAGCTGGGGCTCCGCTTCCCCTCCTTTCCAATCACTTGCTTGGCACCACCTCTTTTCATCTATTCTCATAAATAAAGGAGCTCCAAGCCCTTCCGAGACTTGAAGCTCCTTTTTGCCCTTGGGTGAAAGACAAAAGATATCAGAGAGAGAGTTCAGTTCCCTCTCTTTAAAGAGCGCTTTTATTTGTTTCCTATTCATTAACCCTATTCCTATATCAACCATTCTTCACCTACATTTTACTACGATTATAAATCTCGTCAACACTTTTCCGCAACAATTGGTAGGGTTTCCCTTGTTT
>JBMFMH010000039.1:0-13869 GCA_049970775.1 bacterium
GGGTAAATTGACAGTTGCCTCTCTCCTTCATTATACTAAAATTCAAGATGTCAACACATCTTTTTTCCTTCTTCCGTTTCTGGTCCGACCTTTGGTTGCTTTTATCCACTGGTCTATCCTATTTCTTTAAGGGAGAATTAGAGAGAAAGGAAATCTTCAAGCAAATGTATGTAATCGGTGTTCAATCCCTTCCCATTGCCCTCCTTACTGTAGCATTCTCCGGTATGGTCTCCGCCCTCTATACAGCTACAGCCTCGGTTGAACTCGGGCTTTCCTATTATATTGGAGCTGGCGTCGCTATAGCTATGGCAAGGGAAGTAGCTCCCGTCCTGAGCGGTGTAGTAGTAGCTGCAAGAGCTGGCTCCGCTATGGCAGCAGAGATTGGTTCAATGAAGGTGACCGAACAAATAGACGCCCTGCGCGCTATCGGTGTAAGTCCTGTGCAATTCCTCGTTCTACCTCGTATTATCGCAAGCTCCTTCGTGCTGGTTATTATGACCATTTATGCCAATTTGATTGGCGACCTTGGCGGGTATATCGTGGCGATTAATTATGGTGTCCCTTCCGCTTCCTATATCTCCTCCATACTTCATTACCTCAAGCCATATGATTTTTTTATGGGCTTAATAAAGGCTTTCTTCTTTGGTCTTATAATAGCCCTCGTTGGCTGTAGGGAAGGCTTAAGAACGGAGGGCGGGGCAGAAGGGGTAGGTAGAGCAACTACCTCCTCAGTTGTGATAGCGATAATCTTAATCTTCGCGAGCGATTTCGTTCTCGCCAGAATTATGTTCCCTCCTCAATAGCTATGGAAAAGGCGATAGAGATAAGAAATCTTGTCTACGAGGTCAACGGAAAAAGGATAATAGACGGCGTTTCATTGGATATCTATAAAGGAGAGATACTTGGCATAGTAGGTCCCTCAGGAGAGGGTAAAACCACTCTTCTCCGCTTAATTCTTCGGCTCATAGAGCCAAATGAAGGGGAAATTATCATAAATGGTAGAAACATCCTCCAAATGAAGGAGGAGGAATTGAACGAGATGAGGAAAAAGATTGGGATGGTTTTTCAATATTCCGCGCTTTTCGACTCCCTAAGAGTTTGGGAGAATGTTGCTTTCCCTCTTTTAAGGCATCTCAAAATTCCCGAGGAGGAAGCGAAAAAGAGGGCACTGGAGAAGCTGCGCGCAGTTGGATTGGAAGGCGTGGAGGAATTTTATCCACACCAATTATCTGGAGGGATGCAGAAAAGAGTAGCGTTAGCGAGAGCGCTCGCCTTGGACCCGGAAATAATCCTTTACGATGAGCCAACCGCAGGACTTGACCCTCCTACTGCTTTCGCCATTGAGGAGCTGATAGTTAACACGAGAAATCGCTTCAGGGTCACCTCCATAGTGGTGACCCACGATATAGAATCGCTTTTCTCCATATGTGATAGAGTGGGTGTTTTACGGAAAGGGAAGATAATTAAGGTGGCTACGCCAGATGAGCTTAAGAGCTCCGAGGACGAATGGATAAAAAGATTTTTAAGAAAGCGTTAGGAAAGGAGTGATTATATGTTTGAACGAAGGTTAAACGAAATTAAGGTAGGGCTATTCGTCTTATTGGCAATAATTTTGGCTGTCTTGTTGATTTTTGCCATTCAAGGGTGGTGGACAACAGGTAGAGGATATGAGATAAGCATCGTCTTCCCTGATGTAAGCGGGTTGCAGGTAGGAGCACCAGTTCGCCTTGCCGGAGTAGAGGTAGGAAGAGTGGTGAGAATTTCCCTTACCCAAGGGGCGAAAGCCTTGGTAAAAGCACGCATCAAAAAAGGTGTAGAGGTTTACTCTGGCTACTTAATAAAAATAGCTGTGCCTCTTTTAGGGGAAAGATACATTGATATCAAGCCCCGTGAACCGAGGGGAATAAGGATAGGAGCAGGACAAACTGTAATGGGAGAAATACCGATAAGTTTGGAGGAGATGACGAGTAACATCCAGTCTCTCGTAAGCACATTAAAGGAGGAGGTTTCCTCCTTACAACGGACAGCGAGTTCTTTACTACAGCAGGATGTTAAATTGGCTATTGAAGGGGCACGAGAACTCATCTCTCACGCGACGATGGCGGTGGATAATATTTCTTCCCTGGCGCAAAACGCTGCTAAAATCCTCCTCACGAATCGGGAGAATTTGGAACGGACTACGACGAATATAAGGGAAGCAACCGGATTCCTCAGGGATATCTTGGGCGAGAGCAAGGGTAGCATTTCACAGGCAATGAAGAACATCCAAGAGAGCACGAGCGAGCTTCGTGAACATCTCGCTTCCATTGCCGGACAGCTGGAAGAGATAACTAACGATGTTAGGAAAGCGACAGCGAGAAGCGAAGCAATAGCAAGCAACATTGAGAGGGCTTCCATCTCTTTAGAGAAAACAATGGCAAATTTAGAAAGCATAAGCGCTGATGTTAAACAGCTAACCGGAAATAAACAGTTCATTCAGGACATACAGGATAGCGTTAAGGCAGCTAAGGAAGCACTTCAAGAGGCAAAAACCCTCCTGCAGGAGAGCTCAAAGAAAATCAAAGGTTTGGGAAGGTTTAAAGTGGAGAAAAGTTCCTCCCTGACATTCAATGAAAAGGAAGAAAATCTCCGCTTGAGCTCCCAATTTTATTTGCCCTATCAAGGCTTGCTCTTGGGGGTTTGGGATATCGGTGAAGGCAACAAGTTGGAGCTCCAAAAGAGCTGGAAACTGGGTAGATTCAATTTAAGAGGAGGGATTGTGCGTTCCAAGCCGGGGATTGGGATAGACTTCCCTCCCAATTTCTCCCTTAACATATACGACCTCAATCGGACGAAAGCGGATTTATATTTTGATTTAGGAGAAAACCCTTATCTTCAGCTTGGTGTAGAGGATTTGTTCTCAAATAATGAGTTCATCTGGGGGTTAGGATATAGATGGGGAAAATAACCGGAAATTTATTTGCTATTTTTTCCAAAAAGTTTTAAACTTTTAAAAATATTTTGATTTCAAAAAGAGAGGAGGTGATAAATTTGGTTAGGAAGAAAGGATTCACTCTAATAGAGCTTCTCGTCGTCATAGCGATTATCACAATTCTCGCCGGCATACTCTTTCCTGCTTATAGCAAGGCAAGAGAGAAAGCGAGGCAGGCTGCTTGTGTATCAAATCTAAAACAGATTGGCATGGCAATCCAGATGTATCAAGAGGATTACGATGGAATGCTTCCCTGTGGTTCAGCTTGGAAAGGCGGGTTCGCTTGGCCGCTCTGGCAGGGGCTTATCTATATCCCACGCTGGTATCAACAGATATTCCCCTATGTTCGTAATCAAGATATATTCGCTTGCCCCTCTTACAGGGATTGGATTGGCGCTTGGCAAGTTCCTCCCGGTTGGTATAACACGCCAGTGACTTATGGACGCTGGACAGCGAATTGGTTGGTCTTCACTCCTCAAACGAATCAGCTTGACCCTGGAAGAAGCGATGCCCAGATTCCCGAGCCCGCAAACACAGCCCTCGTTTCCGATTCTTGCCATGCAGATGACGCTGCCTCTTATGACGATAGCGGGAAACCTTGGGCAACTTGGTGGAGAATTGCCTACGCCAATATCTGCGCTGTTGGCTGTAATCCTTCCAACGCAGTTGAGACCTTCACTCGCCATAGCAATGGCGCAAATATCCTCTTCGCTGATGGGCATGTCAAATGGTTCAATAGCGAGTATATCCACAGTAACTGGGCAAGCTTCGTCATAGATAAAAACTATATATGGTGGTGGTGATAGGAGCTGATTGAAAATGGGCTTTAAAGAAAATATAAGAGAGGAAATTAACAAAATACCTATCGTGGATACACACGAACACATTATGGCAGAGGAAGAAAGGAATAGTCGTCCCATAGACATCTTCTACCTCTTCGCCCACTACGCTTCATCCGACCTCGTTTCCTCAGGAATGACTCAGGAGACGCTTGATAAAGTAAGGAATCCTTCTTTGCCATTGGATAAAAGATGGCAGGATTTTGCTCCCTACTGGGAGCGCATCCGCAATACCGCTTACGCAAAGGCGCTGATACTTGCTATGCGGGATTTGTTTGGAATAGAGGATATAAATGAAAAAACTTACGAGCTTATCACAGAGAAGTTAAAGGATTCCCAAAAGAAAGGTTGGTATCGCTATGTTCTGAGAGAGAAAGGGAATATCGCCATTTCCCTCCAATATGTGGGAACGACGGATGTAGATAGGGAGCTTTTTCTACCTGTTGCTTACTATGACCATTTCATCACCGTTCGTTCTAAATGGGATTTGAACATACTTGAGAGAAGCTTTAATGTGGCAATCCATTCCCTTGACGACCTTCTTAAGGTGTTGGATATATCCTTTGAAAAGGATGTCAAAGCGGGCATTGTTGGAATAAAAAGTGGTTTGGCTTATAGTCGGATTTTGCGCTATGATAAGGTCAGCAAGAGCGAGGCGGAGCTTCTCTTCAATCGCATTTACTCCCATCTCGGCGAGGGATTGGGTTGGGAAGAAGCGAAGCCTCTACAGGATTTCCTAATGCATGAGGTTATAAAGAGGGCGATAAGTTATGGGTTGCCGATAACTATCCACACGGGACTGCAGGAGGGAAACGCAAACATAATAACCAATGCTAACCCGGTCCATCTCGTCAACCTTTTTTTGGAGTATAAGGAAGCAAAATTTGATATCTTCCACGGCGGGTATCCCTACACATCTGAACTCGCTACTTTAGCGAAGAACTTCCAGAATGTGTTCATAGATATGTGCTGGCTACATATAATCTCTCCAACAGTGGCACGAAGGGCACTCCACGAGTGGCTTGAAACCGTTCCTCAAAACAAGATAATGGGATTTGGAGGCGACTATATCTTCGTGGAGGGAGCCTACGCCCATTCCCTAATCGCAAGGCAAAATATCGCCACAGTTCTCATAGAAAAGGTTGAGGATGGCTATTTTAGCGAGGAAGAGGCGGTAAAGATAGCCAATCGCTTGCTAAGGGATAATCCTGTTGAACTATTTAATTTAAAAACCAGCACCGCTCGTGATATAAGAGAAACAAAGTAAACATATCGCTCCAACTTGAAATCAGGATGAATACCAGACATCAATCCGGTAGCGTTATTCACGCTACCAAATGTCGTTTGCTTTCTCGTTTTGGCTAAATTGTTCAGCAATACCCGAAAATTTAGAGTGCCTCTTTTCCTTTCTCCCCAGTGCGGATGCGTATAGCTTCCTCAACGGGAAGGATGAAAATCTTACCGTCGCCTATTGCTCCCGTGCGTGCGCTCTCAACTATCGCCTGCACGAGTTTCTCCACATCCTCATCCTTGGCCACTATTTCTATCTTCACCTTTGGCAGAAGGTCAACGATGAACTCGGTTGAGCGATAAAGCTCTTTATGTCCTTTTTGCCTTCCACATCCCTTAACCTCGCTTATAGTCATACCTGTGGCACCTATTTTATTTATCGCCTGCTTCACCTCTTCTAATTTATTAACTCTGATAATAGCCTCTATCTTCTTCATCAAATTTCACCTCGCCCCCTTTCTCGCTCATACGCTGTAGTAGAGATAGAACTCGTAAGGATGGGGTCGCAAAGCTACCTCATCCGCCTCCTCCCTTTTTAACTCCAGCCATTTCTCAATAACATCCTCGGTAAAGACATTCCCCCTCAGCAAAAACTCGTGGTCCTCTTCAAGCGCGTTGAGAGCTTCGTGTAGGGAGCCGGGAAGGGATTTTATCCTCCTTGCTTCGTTGTGGGGAAGCCTATATAGGTCTATATCATATGGCTCGCCGGGGTCAATCTGATTAATGATGCCATCTATTCCTGCCATTAGCATAGCTGCGAAAGCGAGGTAGGGATTGGCTGAGGGGTCGGGAGGACGAAACTCTATTCTTTTCGTTTTCGGATTCGTTGAATACATCGGTATGCGCACGCAGGCGGAACGATTCCTCATAGAGTAGACGAGATACACCGGCGCTTCATAACCGGGAACGAGCCTGCGGTAAGAATTGGTCGTGGGAGCACAGAAAGCAAGCAAAGCTGGTGCGTGTTTGAGCAAACCACCAATATACCGTAGAGCGAATTGGGAAAGCTGAGCATATCCTTTCTCATCGTAGAAGAGGTTGCTTTCCTCTTTCCAAAGACTTTGATGGGTATGCATTCCAGAGGCATTATCTCCAAAGATGGGCTTTGGCATAAATGTGGCGGTTAGTCCGTTCTTATGTGCTACATTTTTCACAACATACTTGTAAATCATCACATTGTCGCCCATTTTTGTAAGGGGAGCATACTTCAAATCTATCTCCCCTTGTCCGGCGGTTGCCACCTCATGATGATGTACCTCGACACGCACTCCACAAGCGAGGAGATTCCTCACCATTTCCGACCTAAGTTCTTGGAAGCGGTCGACAGGTGGAGTAGGGAAATAACCTCCTTTAAAACGAGGGCGATGCCCGAGGTTTGGGGAGGAGTTGGCAGCGGAGTTCCAGATTCCTTCTTCAGAATCCACAGAGTAGAAGCAGCGATTTGCTTCATTTTCGTAGCGCACATCATTGAAGACGAAAAACTCCACCTCTGGTCCCCAGAAGGAAACCTCAGCAATACCGCTTTCTCTAAGGAAAGCTTCTGCTTTTTTAGCTATCGCTCTCGGGTCCCGACTATAGGGCTGGCGAGTGATAGGGTCAACTACATCGCAGATGAAGACCAGCGTAGTAGGAGATAAGAGAGGGTCTATGAACATAGTTTGTTCATCTGGGACGAGAATCATATCGCTCTCGTGTATCTCCTGAAAGCCAACGATAGAGGAGCCATCAAATCCAATTCCCTCAATGAAGAGGTCATCTGATAGCTCTTCCACTGGGAGGGAAAAGTGTTGCCAACCTCCCAGAAGGTCGGTGAACCTAAGGTCAACGACCTGGACGCCTTTTTCCAGCGCCCTTTCAAATTTCTCTTTGCTCTTTAACATAACAAAGCACCTCCTTTTATTTTTTAAAAGAAAAAGGCGTTCTCACCCCAATGGGTGAAAACGCCTTCGTTTTCCTTGGACGCGCCTTTGCGTCCTTATTTTAAATATTTTTATTGATTAAATTAGTGAGTATATAGCGAACCGTAGGGACGATGGGAACGAGGTGCAATCTTTATGAACTCGCTCGCCGAAATGTCTTTTTTCCCAAATATCCGAAAGTATTCCTCTAAATATAGATTGAGCTCAGCCTCATCCTCAGCGCTTAAAGGAGTTATCGCTACTTCCTTACCCAAAAGATGCTTCTCCACATTCCCCCTAACATATATCCGCCCACCATGCATCCCTGTTCCACAATATTTACCTACGGGAACCTCTCCATCAAGCGCAAGAATTATTATCAATCCCCCCGCCATATATTCCCCGAGGAAATCCCTCGCTGAGCCCCCGATGACAATAACAGGATAGGAATCCTCGTAAGCCTTCATATGGATTCCCACTCTATACCCTACCTCATCCCTAACGAATATCTTGCCTCCCCTCATCCCGTAACCGATTATATCTCCCGCCCTTCCGTGAATTATTATTTTTCCATCGCTCATCGTGTTCCCCACTCCATCCTGTCCATTCCCTTTCACCTCTATTATTGGTCCCTGCATAAAGGCGCCTAAGTCGTTCCCTGGCGTTCCCTCAATTACAATCCTTATTCTCTCCTTTATTCCCGCCGCTATATAGCGCTGACCAGTTGCACCTATTATCTTAAATTCCCTATGCCCTTCAGCTATTGCCTTCCTTATGATTTCGTTTAATTCTCGGTAATGTAGCCCATTTGCTTCTATCACTTTCATATCTCCACTGCCTCCAGCTTCATCTTCCGATATTCCCTCGGCAAATATATGAGCCCAAAGTCATCCTCTAACAATCTGTCTTTAAAGGAGGAGACATCCATCCCTTCTTTCATCAATCCGCAATATATCCCAACCCTCTCTATATCCCCAACGAAGACCGCCCCGATTATTTTCCCTTCCCTTATCACTATCTTTTTGTAAGCACCGTTTTCCTCTTTGATCAGCACCTCACAGTCATTTCCCTCTGGCTCGGTTATTCCCATAGAGATTGTAGGAATACCACATATCTCAACTGAGTTCATAGGAAAGCCACCTCTAAAAACCATTTCCTCACCAAGCATATTTGCACCAGCCACAATTCCTCCCTCGCTCGCATTTGGCCATATCGCAATAACTTGCTTGCTATTCGTTAAGATATTATTTATCTCCGCCACATCCCCGGCGGCGTATATGTTCGGGATATTCGTTTCCATTTTCTCATTAACGATTACCCCTCGCCCGACAGCTATCCCGCTATCGGAAAGGAACTCCACTGCGGGTCTAACGCCGATAGCGAATATCAAGATATCCGCAGGGATAACCTCTCCGCTCCTCAACATCACTTCCTCAATTCTTCCCCTACCCCTCAGCTCCTGAGCGGTATTACCCGTTATCACCCTTACCCCATTTCTCTCCAACTCAGAGCGGACGATTGATGATGCCTTCCTATCCAAAGTCAGACCCAAAATGCGGTCGGCAAGCTCAACTATCGTTATTTTCAATCCCCATTCCATAAGCGCCTCCATCGCCTTCAATCCGATTAAACCTCCGCCAATAACAACCGCTTTTTCCACTTCCTCCTCCCCCAAATACCTCCCTATCCCCTTAACATCGTCAAGCTTCGTGAAGGTGAAAATACCCTTCAATTCTCTTCCCTCAATGGATGGCACTATCGGTTTACCACCAGTTGCGATGAGAAGCTTATCAAAAGCAAAAGCCTTTCCCCCAGAAGTTCTAACAACTCCTTCCTTTGTATCCAGCTCAACAGCCCTTTCCCCCAAGAGGGCTTTGACATTGTTTTTCTCGTAAAAATCCTTTCCCTTATAAAACACCCTTTCCTCTTCAATTTTCCCTGCGAGGAGATAGGATATCAATGGTCGGGAATAAGGAGGGTAAGGCTCCTCACTGAGAAGGAGTATCTCTGAGGTTAAATCCCTCTTTCTTATCATTTCAATCGCTGAAAGAGCAGCTGGTCCGCTTCCGATAATTAAGTATCTATTCATCTTCCTCACCTACTAATTCCAGCGCCTCGTTGGGGCAATTCGCCACGCAAACGGGAACTTCCTCCCCATAACAGAGGTCACATTTTGAGGCTATTTTATTGTTCTCGTCTCTTTTTATCACTCCAAAGGGGCAAACCATTATACACATCCAGCAGCCGACGCATTTATCCTTGTCGTGGAGAACTGCTCCCGTTTCCTCGTCCCTGAACATTGCCCCAGTTATGCAAGCGGAGAGGCAAGGGGCATCCTCACAGTGTCGGCATTGAAGAGCGAAAGAGAGATAACCGCTTTCCTCCACTATCACTCTCGGAAGGGGGCGAGGGAATTCCTCCTTGAAAGCCTTTATCAATTTTTTAGAGCGAGAGTGCTGGGCTATACAATATATCTCGCAGAGGCGACAACCTATGCAGTATTCCTCGTGGATGTATATTCTTTTCATTTCACCATCCCTCTCCTGCAGGCTTTATGCCCAGAATCCTTAATTCCCATTCCTCCAAACCGACCCCTCGCAGATGTTCCCTGTTGCCTCGCAAGCTCTCTATTGCATTTATCCCCATTCCGCCAAGCATTTCCTTTATCTCCGCTGACCAAGCACGAAGCAGGTTGACAAGGCGTCTGCTTGCGATTTTGGGATTCAATCTCTTTGATAAGTAAGGGTCTTGGGTTGCGATTCCCCAGTTGCATTTTCCTGTATAGCATTTCTGACAGAGATGGCAACCCATCGCTACGAGGGCTGCTGTTCCAATATAAACTGCATCAGCTCCCAAAGCTATCGCCTTTATAACATCCGAGCTCTTCCTGAACCCACCTGCTGCTACAAGCGATACCTCCTCCCTAATTCCTTCCTCCCTCAATCTGCTATCAACAACAGCTATCGCCAACTCTATGGGTATTCCCACATTATCCCTTATCACCTGGGGAGCTGCACCTGTCCCTCCCCTCAAACCGTCTATAACGATGAAATCAGCACCTGCTCTTGCTATACCCGAGGCTATGGCGGCGACATTGTGAACCGCTGCGATCTTCACTCCCACAGGTTTTGTATAAGCGGTAGCCTCCTTGAGAGCGAATATGAGTTGGCGAAGGTCCTCAATGGAGTAGATATCGTGGTGAGGGGCAGGAGATAGGGCATCGGTGCCGATGGGAATCATTCTTGTTCTGGATATCTCTTCCGTTACTTTTTCTCCCGGAAGATGTCCTCCAATTCCGGGTTTTGCTCCCTGTCCGATTTTTATCTCTATAGCTGCGCCGGCGTTGAGATAATCGGGATGGACGCCGAAGCGACCGGAGGCGACTTGGACGATTGTATGCGCTCCATATTTATAGAGGTCTCTGTGGAGCCCTCCCTCCCCAGTGTTATAATATGTGCCGACCTCCGTAGCGGCCATAGCAAGAGAAAGGCAGGCGTTGAAACTAATTGAGCCGTAGGACATCGCCGAGAACATTATCGGCGTTTCCAAAACGAGCTGAGGTGCAAGCTTCGTCTTTAGCTTAACCTGTCCACCTTCCACCTCAACTTGAACCCTTTTGGGTTTTCTTCCGATGAATGTGCGTAATTCCATCGGTTCTCTTAAGGGGTCAATGGAGGGATTGGTCACCTGGGAAGCGTTGAGGAGGATGCGGTCCCAGTATATGGGGTAATCCTTATCGCATCCCATCCCGGTGAGAATAATTGCCCCGCTTTCCGCCTGCCGATAGATGTCGTTCAAAATGGCAGGTGTCCAATTAGCATTGTCCTTTATATCATAAGGATATTTAACGATATTCAAAGCCTTTGTAGGGCAAAGAGTCTCACAACGATGGCAGCCCACGCATTTGGAGTCATCGCTTATGACCACATCCTCATCAGGGTCATAGATATGGGCGTCAAAGGCGCATTGCCTGACGCAGACCTGACAGGCGATGCACTTTTCCTTATCCCTTATAATCTTGAACTCTGGGAATATATTGCTCAGCGGCATATCCTCTTTCTCCTATCCTGCCTATGACGGGCTCGCCCGCCTTGGGCATCCATACTCTCTTTAATGAAGGGCATATCTCACGGATTGCCCCTTCCTCGCTTGATATGTAGAGCATATCCTCATCCTCTCCCGCCACCAAGGGGCGAAGCTTTATCCTATCCGTGAGCCCTATCATTCCCTGTGAATAGCCCACTATTATCGCAAATGGTCCATTGACCAAAGCTTCAGGATAAACAATCCTCAGCATCTTGTATAACTCTTTTTCCTCGGGTGGAAGGACCTCTATCTCCTCCCAAAGAGGGGCACACATAACCTTTGCCATAAGCTCAAAGGGAAGGCGATGACGCCTAACGAGCAGGTCAACGAGGTAGGCAATGACCTCTGTATCGGTAAAGAGGGTGCAATCGTAGCCGTTAGCGGCGAGGTATCTTCTATTTATTCCGTAGGAGGAGATTTCCCCGTTATGAACAACCGACCAATCCAAAATGCCGAAGGGATGGGCACCGCCCCACCAGGCTACGGAGTTAGTGGGAAATCTGCCGTGTGCTATCCAAATGTAACCCTCGTATTCATCCAAGCGGTAGAACTCCCCTATATCCTCTGGATATCCTACGCCTTTGAAAATTCCCATATTCTTTCCGCTTGAGGCGACGAAAGCCCCCGGTATTTTGCGATTTATATGCATAACAATCTCAACGATAAAATCTTCCTCTCCTCCGTCTCTCAGCATTTTCTTTTTAGGGAGGAGGAAATAGCGCCAAAGGATGGGGGCTTCTCTTATTTTATCGGTGTAGCGGAAAGGTATGGGTTCCCCTTTCTCAACATCGCAGTAAGTGGAGAGGAGCCTTTCCGTTTCCTTTCTTGCCATTTCGTCCTCATAGATGAGGTGGAAGGCATAGAGGGAGGAATATTGGGGATAGATGCCGTAGGCGGCGAAACCGCCTCCCAATCCATTTGAGCGTTCCCTCATATTGCGCATAGCCTTGATGATGGCTGAGCCGTTGAAGCGGCGTCCGCTGTAGCTCATCATCCCGAATATGCCACAAGCGGAGGGCACTCGGAAATCCTTATCGGCTAAAAATTTTTCATAATTTCTCATATCTTTTCACATTATAAACAAAAAGGCGTTTTCCCCGCAAGGGGAAAACGCCTTCGTTTTCCACACGCATCTTTGCGTGTTTGATTTATATTATAACCGAGTTTCCAAACTCGTCAAATAAAATTTCGTCGGATTTTTAAAATAAATTAAAATTTATTGAGGTGCTAGCTATGCAAATCGTTATGGGTTTTACCGTCTTTATCTGCGGAGCAGGAATTATGTGCCTTGAGATGCTCGGCTTCCGAATGCTTCCACCTTACTTCGGCAGCTCTATCTATGTAACGGGCAGCCTAATCAGCGTCTTCCTCCTCGCCTTAAGCCTCGGTTATTACCTCGGCGGTAGAATCGCTGATAAAAAACCTTCCCCGAGAATACTTGGTTCAATTATCCTTCTCAGCGGGCTCATCATCCTCTCCCTCGCCTACTATTTCCGTCCCCTCTGCCAGATGATTGCCAGCTGGGGATGGCATACGAGATGGGGCTCCCTCCTCGCTTCTACCCTCCTCTTCGTCCTTCCCGCCATCCTCCTAGGTATGGTCTCTCCTTTCGCTATTAAATTATCCACCCTTGCCCTCGGGGATGTCGGCAAAACCGCGGGAAACCTCTACGCTATATCTACGGTGGGAAGCGTAGTGGGAACCCTTGCTACCTCTTTCTATCTAATCGCTCTCTTCCACCTTCATCTCATAATCATTGGACTGGGAACAATCCTCGTCTTTTTAGGTCTTCTTCTCCTCCCTTTTCGTTCCAAAATCCTTTTAATTTTCCTTCTTCTTTCTCCCCTCGCCAAAGCTTGGTATCTCGTTGATTTAAACACATTTAGGGTGATTGAAACGAAAGAAAGCCTCTATCACTACATCCTCATCGGGGAAGATAAGGATTGGCGGGTGATGCAGTTCAACCGCACTATCCAAAGCGGTGTCTCAAAGAAGGACAATATCACGAGTATAGCACCTTATACCGATGGCTTTCATCTCGGCTTAGTGTTCAATCCCGAGGCAAAGGATGTTTTGTTCATTGGCTGTGGTGGAGCAACAGGTCCTCGCCAATTCAGGAAGTTCTATCCAAATCTGCAGATTGACATCGTGGAGCTTGACCCGGAGGTTGTGAGGATGGCTAAGAAGTATTTCAACCTTAAAGAAGATGAGAAGCTAAAGGTTTATGTGGAGGATGGTAGGGTTTATCTCAATCGTTCAAGAAAGAAATATGACATAATAATATTGGATGCCTATTTCGCCGAAGCCATCCCTTTTCACTTAACAACGAAGGAATTTATGGAGATAGTAAAGAAGCATCTCAATGCGAAAGGCGTTGTCATCTGTAATGTGATAGGTAGCGTATCGGGAGGGAAAAGCAGATATCCCCGTTCCCAATATAAAACATTGAAAAGAGTATTTAATACGGTTTATTTCTTTCCCGTCGTTTTCCCCTTTGAGAAACCCAACAGCTACGATAAGGAGACAAGCAGGAACATAATTTTAGTTGCGACGAACGAGAAGAAGATAGGGAAAATGGAAATAGTGGAGAAGGCAAAGAGGCTGCAACAGGAGAAGATTCCCTATCTTGTTTCCATTGCTTCCTCCCTTCTCACCTACGATGTCAAAATAACCGATGTTCCCGTTTTGCTTGACGATTACGCCCCTGTGGATGACTTGATTAAGTTGGCTATAGATTAAATATAAGACTTGTTATTCCAAAGGATTGCGGAGTCGCTTCGCTCCT
>JBMFMH010000040.1:0-4564 GCA_049970775.1 bacterium
TTTTTTCTCATACTCGCAACTAAGAGGGGAATTTTAAAAAAACAAAGACTCCTTGCCCTCGTCAGCTCTTAAAGGAAACCCCGTCGTGTAACACTTCCTCTTTTCTATAGTCATAAGTAAATGAAAGGAGGTTATGCAAAATGGCAAGAAGAATCACCTGCGAGCAAATTTCCCCCATCCTTTCCGCCTACCTTGATGGAGAGCTTTCTCGGGCGGAAAGGGAGAGCGTTGAATGGCACCTAAAGGAGTGTGAAAGGTGCCGAGGCGAGCTGAGGGAGCTGGAGAGGGTAAGGCTCCTTACCCTCCAGGTTGAGGAGATTCAACCTCCCCTCTCCCTCAGGCAGAGAATTATGGCAAGGGTAGAGAAGGAGAAGGAATGCGAGACCATCCGCCCCTTGCTGACCGCTTACATAGATGGCTACCTCTCCAAAGCTGAGAAGGAGCAAGTTGACCAGCATATCAACAGCTGCGAGCTTTGCCGAAAGGAGCTGGAAGGCGAAAGGAGATTGCGAGAGCTTCTCGGCTCCCTTCCCGAGCTTGAGACTCCTCGCTATCTCAGGCAGAGGATATATGCCTCAATAGAGAGGAGACCGGTTATCCTACGAAGGATTGCCTTCGGCTTCACCGCCCTCGCCGCTGCTGCTTCCCTGGTTCTCTTCGCTCTTCCCTCCTATCATCCCACAACCCCACCAACCACTCCCTCCATAGCTCAAAGGTTTTTAGCTCCTGAAAAACCCGCTCAAAAGATGGTCAAACCTAAGCAGGGTGAGAGGCTGGCGATGAGGGTTTTAAAGGAACAAGTTATGAACAAAGCCTTGAGAGAAAAGACCGTTGTTTCACCATCCATTCCACAGGTCAGAAGAGAAACCACCACGCTATCCTCTCAACCGAAGATGGTGGAGGAAATTCCCCAACAGCAAGCTGTAGCCCAAGCCCCCTCCAGCCAACCAAGCGGAACATCACAACCGGTAGAGATAAAGGAACCAGCTAAAGTGGCGGAGCATCCTCAACCCATTAAGGAAACCGCGCCCACTGAGGAAATAAAGGTTGCCATCAAGCCCCAGCCCTCCGTTTCAGAGCTTCTTAAGGAGGCGTCCCGCTCCTTCCAAAAGCCATCTCTACCTTCTAAGATCGGCGAGCGACTGGAGAAAAGCATCGTCATAGGGGTAGCGAAAATTGAGTTTTAAATTGGAAAAGGTGAGAGAAACTATGAGGCATTTAATCTTATTGTGCCTTCTAACATTGATGGTTTCCCTTGCCTTCTCGCTTGAAGTGCCAATGCCCAATAGCTCTTTGGCGATACAGAACGAGGCTCCGAAGGCTCAGGGTGCCCTCTTCTACACCGACACTCTGAATGTGATTAAGGGTGGTGTTATTAACTTATCCCACAGGGGAATAGTGGAGGGAAGTGAAAAGGTAATCGCTAACGGGCGCTTCCTAAAACGAGATGTTGATTATGCCTTGGATTACGCTAATGGAACGCTTCTCCTCCCTGCTGACATTAAATCAGCAACCCTCATCGTCTCTTACCTTTATGACCCTAACAAGCAGAACCAATCCCCTGGTGGATTACCTCTCCAGCTTACCTTCCAAAATGGTTCAACCGCACTCAATCTATTCACCTTCTTCCGCCCGGGATTGGCTGGTCAGGAAAAGATGGATACCTGGCTGATGGGAAGCGATTTCGCATCCAAATTGAGCCCCAATACTTCCTGGAGAGGGCTTTTCTTCTTCAGCAAAACATCCCCCACTAAAAACTATGTGGCTGGCTTGACAAGGGACAGCTTCTCTCCAGTCCCCAGCCAAAAGGGGAAGGCTATAGCCAACTGGCTTGACTTCTCGTTAGGTAAGGGGAAGTTGAGCCTATTCTTCCAAGATATTGACGAGGATTTCCTAGCCCAAGCCCTACCCAATAATTTAAACGGCAAAGATGTCTCCTTCCTCAAGCAGGAAGCAGGAGCGAGGAAGATAGGGATTGGTTATCAAAGCTCCAATTTTGCCCTTAACCTCACTCGCCAGAGCGTTGACCCGCAAGCAAAAGGAGACCAAGGAGCGGCAAGGGAGAAGGGCATCACAAAGCAGATTATCTCTGGGCAAATGAAGCTCTCCTCTTCACTTTCCCTATCCACGGTGTTGAAGACAGCTACTGATGGAAAAGGAGAGGGCAACTTGAAGCAGATAGAACTTAAAGGTAACAACAATGAGTTCCTTCGTTTAACTCAGCAAAGCATAACCTCCAATTTCCTCAGGGGGAGGGATTTGAACGAACCGGAGGCGGGAATATGGGCAAAAGAGATAGGGGTTAAGAGAAATGTCCTTGAGCTGTCCAAGAATATTCTTCCCAATCTGTCCCTCAACCTTTCCCAAACGAAGATAAGGGACGAGGTGGGAGGAATTGAGAGGGAGAAGTGGAATCTTAAGGGCAAAAACTTCTCGCTTGCCTTCAGCAGACAGGAGGTTGGTGGGAATTTTGCTCGCTTCGGAAATTTAACAGAACCCGATGCTGGTCAGCTCGCTAAGGAGAAGGGCTTGGCGAGGAAAACAATTGAGGGTTCGTTCAACTTCTCCCCTAAATTGCAGACCTCTTTCAACATCGCCAGCATCAAGGACGGAAAAGAGGGATGGCAGGGCAGTAGCCTGGGGTTAAATAGCGATAAGTGGCAGATTTCCTTCTACAAGAGTGATTTCAGCGAGGGATTCAGGCGTTTAGCCGATTTGACCGACCCCGAAAAGCAGAGATTTGCCAACGAGTGGGGAATAAAGAAGACGCTCCTCAACGGCAGCTTCAAGCTTGACGAGCTTCTTCCTGGATTAACGCTATCCCTTTCCTCTCGGAGAATAAATGATTCTAATGGCGCGCTAGATGGGAAGAGCATTGAGCTAAAGGTGAAGGGACAACCGATTTTCCGCTTCTCCACCCAGAGAGCAGACCCTTCCTTCACCAGATTTGGCGATTTGGCAGAGGCAGATAAGGGACGCCTTGCCCAAGAGAGAGCGGCGGAGAAAAGGGAATTGTTCCTCGCTCTCCCCCTTTCCAAGAGCCTTTCCCTATCCACATCTATAACAAAGGTAGATAGCCTTGACCCAAAGAGGAGCGATGGGATGTGGGGCAAATCGACTCTCCACAGCATCCACAACTTGGTTTGGACGGGAAAGGATAACACAAAAGCCTTCTTCACCTTGGATTCCACTAAACAAAATGGCGATATTAATCGCTCCAATGATATCTACAATCTGATATTAGAGAAAGCTTTCCAAAACGCTAACCTCAAGTTGCAGAGGATGGAGGGCTTGAGGAAGGAAGGTGATAAGGAATTCAAATCCGATTTAACCGTTCTCAATTGGAAACAATCTATGAGCAAAAATGCCTCCTACTCTCTCCAGCTTTCTCGCAACAACTTGGAAAACGGAAAATCCGTGGATGAGGGCAATCTTGACTTTAACTCTCCTTTGCTTAAAGGGAAAGCGGGAACGCTTAGCTTTTCCTTCAAGGAAAGTGAAGAGGATAGCTTCAAGAGGATTGCCCTTGTCCAACAACTTGATTCACAATCCCAATTCAAAGCGGAAACGGTTAAGCTGAACAAGCAGGGACAGGATGGAAGAAAGCAGGAATTCTCCTTAACGAGGAAACTTCTTCCTGGGCTCACCAGCAATCTCGCATATGGAATCCAGTCCCTCGGCGATAAATCCGCCTCCTATCGCCTCCTACAAGCTGACTATCAGCCACAGGGCGCTCCTTACAAGCTAGGCATTACCTTCAAGGACAGAAGCGGGCAGAATAACAAAACAACAAGGGCGCTTGATGTAACTTATCCCTTTTCGGGAAAGACCTTCACACTCTCCATATTGAGAAATCCCGAGGACCAAAATGGTAATGTTCTCAATACTAGGAGGGTTGTGATGAAATACCAAGGCTCTCCCGTTCTTTCCGGCGAATACATTTTGGATAGCAATTATCAGAATGGGAAGATGAACAAGCAATATTCGCTTCAGTTCACCCCTTCCCAGAAATTCAATTTGAAGCTTTCCCTTCTTGATAATATTCCCGACCCGAATCAAAAGCTAACGAGGAAGCTTAATTGGGAGATAGCCTTTCCTCTCAACGACAAGCTCTCCTTTAAGGGAGGACATAGCTACGATTTCATAGAGAGGGAGAACAAAGGAATTTACAAGAGCCTTTTCGCAATTTCCGGCAAGCTTTCCCCTTATGAGATGCTTGATACCTCTGTGAGCCTTGATTACTCCTCAATAGCGGGAGACAAGCTTGGTGGTATAACTTACAGGCTTTCCTATTCCCGCACCCTAAATCCGGAGAACTCCTTGAGCTTTTCCGGCTACTACAGGGACAATTTCGGGGGAAAGAACGACATCGGCTTGAGGCTTGACATTTCCCACGCTTTTTAACCTTTAAACTTAAGGCAAAATATCTTTTAATGAAAGGATTATCAAACCTTGTTGTTGCATATAATTACTACTAAAATTATTGGAAAATAGAGGAGGTAATTTTGATATGAATGATATGGCTTATGAAAATTGGCAGGAAATGCTTTTTGGCATCTCAAAG
>JBMFMH010000040.1:4664-13570 GCA_049970775.1 bacterium
GATCTGCTACTTGAAGAATATAAACGAATAACGAACGATATAATGGAAAGAGCGATAAAGCTAGGCTTTCCCTCCATTATGTTGGAAATAGAACATGTAGCCCAACTAACACTTAATCCAAGCTGGGGTGAGGAGGTCATAAAGGTTTGCAAGGATATCCTCCATAAATTCCATCAAAAATATGGGATAAAATGTGCTATTCGGGCAACGATTGCCGATGTTAGGAGGAGTGAGCATAATTTAAGAAGGAGCCAAGAAACCGAGCTCGTCCTTGAATCCTTTGAGAGATGTGCTCGTGCGGGAGCAGATGTCCTCTCAATAGAATCCATCGGTGGGAAAGAAGTCTTCAACTACGCCATCACTCGCCAGGATTTGCCAGGTATTCTATTCGCTATTGCGGTATTGGGGAGCAGGGATATGGAATTTCTCTGGGATAAAATCGTTGATACTGCGAGGAGAAACGATTGCATTCCTGGTGGAGATACGGATTGTGCTCATGCGAATACCGCTATGATGCTTGCGGGAGGAATGGTAGGAGGGGATTTCCCCCATACAATCGCCGCCCTTATCAGGGCAATTGCTGGAGCTCGTTCCTTGGTAGCGGTTGAAAGAGGGGCAAGAGGACCGCTTAAGGATTGCGGATACGAAAATCCCATAATTAAAGCAATCACAGGTGTGCCGATTTCAATGGAAGGAAAAGCTTCCGCTTGCGCCCATATGGATTTAATGGGCAATCTCTCCGCTTCAGTTTGCGACCTTTGGAGCAACGAGGCAGTTGAGTATAGGGATATGTTCGGCGGCTCTACGGTTGCGGTCTTTACTGAGATTCTCGGCTATGATGCTTCCCTCCTCAACACTGCCCTCTCTACAGGCTACGCTGATTGCTTGAGGGACTTGCTGATTGCTTCCGATAAATATCGTGACCCCCAAGCATTGGTCATCTCTCCCGATGTCGCCTGGGAAATCGGTAAGGTTATAGCGGATACAGAGGGATATTATCTAAGGGCAAAAAGGGCAGCCCTTAAGGCGGGAGAGATTATGAAGAGAGAGATAAAGGCGAATAATTTGATTATTTCTCAAAGGGAAATGGAGGCGCTTGATTTAGCCCTTTCCCAGCTATCGGCTCTTCCCGATGATGAGGAGCAATTCTCCCATGAAATGAGAAGGAGATACGAGACATTGGTTGAGGAATTCCTCCCCTCCTCTTACGAACTTTGAAAGGAGGTAGATAAAGATGTCTATTTATAAAACAGTCATTTCTGCCCTCTTAAAGGAAAAAAGGGCTTTTTATCCCTGCTTATCAGCCAACCCAACGCCAACATTTGAGCAGATGAAGGCGGTTGATAGCTTCTTTCCACTTGCCCATAAAGACCCTGAGAAGATGTCAGCTTTAGCTATTGCGGGACATCATCTCGTTGGGCTTGACGCCGTGCGTATACCCTTCTGCCAGACGATAGAGGCGGAAGCATTGGGCTGTGAGGTCTTTATGGGAAGCGATAACATTCCAACAGTCGTTTCCCATCCCTATCGCATTGGCGATGATATACCATTTCCTGAGGATTTATTAAAAAGAGGAAGAATTCCCGTCCTCTTAGAAGCGATAAGGATAATAAAGAGCAAGTTCAAAGCAATTCCCTTAATCGTTGGAATCGTGGGTCCCTTCACCATAAGTGGCTATCTGATTGGAATGGGTCAGCTTCTTATGCAGATGGCTATTTCGCCCGCTGAGATTATCCCTTATATGGAGACTGCGCTAAGGGTGGAGGAAATTCTCATTAAAGCTGTTGAGGAGGCTGGTGCCGATATAATCTGTGTTGAGGATATGACTGCCTCAACCGATATGATTAGCCCAAATATGTATAAGGATTTCGTCTTCCCCTATCACAAAAAACTTTTCTCCCTTATTTCACTTCCCTCCATTCTCCACATCTGCGGGAATGTAACCCCCATAATTGAATATATGGCTGAAACAGGCGCCGATGCCTTGAGCATTGATGATAGAGCCGATTTAAGGAAAGCAAGGGAAATCACTAATGGGAAAGTCGCCCTAATCGGAAATCTCAACCCCTCTTCCGTTCTCCTCCAGGGGGATGAGGAAAAGGTAAGGGAGGCAACGAGGAAAGCGATTCAGGAGGGGATAGATATCGTCGCTCCAGGCTGTGCCATTCCTCTTGGTGCTCCCCTTTCTAACCTGCAAGCGATGGTGGATGAGGCTCATAGAGCGAGCCCAAGGAAAATTTTTAGAGGAGTAGCGTTTCCTGTGCATCCCTTTAAGCTATATGGGATTGAGGTGAAAGAGGAAAGAGAAGCGATTAGAGAGGAAGAGGTGCGCTTTCCCCATATAAGGGAGGCGGTGTTAAAAGGGGATAAGGAGGGATGTAGGAAGGCGACGGAGGAAGCCCTTTCGCAGGCAAGTCCACAGGAGGTAATGGAGAAAGGGCTGGTTAAGGCGATGGAGGAAGTGGGTAGATTATGGGAGCAGGGCTACTTCTTCCTTCCCCAGGTTATGCTCTCCGCTGATGCGCTTATGGAAGGGATAAGGCTCTGCGAAAGGAAAATGGAGGGAGGATTGAGAAAGAAGGGGAAAGTCGTCCTATTTGTAGCTAAAGGGGATATTCACACGATTGGGAAGAATATAGTGAAAGCACTTCTTACCGCCTCGGGATTTGAGGTGATAGATTTAGGAGTAGATGTTGATGACGAGGAGGTTATAAAGGCGGTGAAGGAACATAAGCCTATTCTTTTGGGTGGTTCCGCCTTGATGACGACGACGATGTCTGCTTTTCCTCGCATCGCGAGGAGACTTTTGGAGGAGGGAATAGAAATTCCCTTCGCTTGTGGAGGTGGGGCTGTGAATGAGGAATTTTGTAACACATTTCCCTTAGGTATATATGGGGGTGAGGCGAGGAGGGCGCCTTTGATAGCGGAGGCTGCTTTAGCGGGGAAGAGTTGGGAGGCGATAAGGGAGATGTTTCAGAAGGTGTAACATTTTTCTTATTTGATAGTCTAAATAAATCGGAGCGTGAAGCCTCTTCCATCTCATTCTTTTTCACCTCCTTTCCTTTTGGGGCGAGCCCTCCCTAATGGGAGGGCTCGCCCCTTTTTATCCGCTCAAATTCGAACTTCGTTTCCTTTATATTTCCCTTCTTCCTTCCAAGGACTTTATCAAGGTTGCAGGGTCAGCGTAATCAAGCTCACCACCAACGGGAATACCAGGCGCTATCCTCGTCACTTTCACCCCCAACGGCTTCAATAAATTTGCCAAATAAAGGGTCGTTGCCTCCCCCTCAACAGTCGGATTTAAAGCTAAAATAACCTCCCTCACCCCCTCCAACCTCCCCAAGAGCTCCTTTATCCTCAACTGCTCAGGACCTATCCCATCTATCGGCGATAAAACACCCCCCAAAACATGATACAAACCCTTATATTCCCGAGTGTTTTCTATCGCCATTATATCCCTTGAATCCGCGACAACGCAAATCAATCCCCTATCCCTATCGGGAGCTGAACATATATCGCAGATTTCTCCATCGGTATAATTACCACAGATTGAACAGCTTTTCACGCTTTCCCTTGCTTTCTTTATCGCCTCCGCCAAGTCCCTTGCCTCCTCCAACGGCATCCTTATAATGTAAAGCGCCAAACGAGTCGCGGTCTTTGGACCTATTCCGGGGAGCTTTGAGAGAGCCCCAATGAGGTTATTCAAGCTCTTGCTGGACATAGGTTAAATTGGGAAAATCCCTCCCGTGAATTGGGATAGAACCTCCGCTCTCTTCTTTTCCGCCTCCTCCAAAGCCTCCCGCACAGCTGCCAGCACCAAATCCTCCAGCATCTCCACATCGTTAGGGTCAACTACCTCAGGCGATATCTTTATCTCCAAGAGCTCGCCTTTCCCCGAGGCAACCGCCTTAACCATTCCACCACCAGCGCTCGCCTCAATCCTCTGCTGAGCCAATTCTTCCTCCAATTTCTGCAGGTCCTCCATCATTTTCTTGTATTGCTTAGCGAAGGAAGCACCTAAAGGTCCCATTGATTTAAAGATATCCTTCATTTATTTCACCTCTTCTTCAAAGGGTTTGCAAACCTCTTGCCATAACTATCTTGCCTGTCCTTACGATTTCCTTTATCCCATAAGGACGCAGAAGTGAGACGAAAGCATCCACTTTCTCCACATCTCCCGTCACCTCTATTACCATTGAGTTTTCCCCTACATCAACAACCGTTGCCCGAAATATATGGGTTAAGTCAAGGATTTCCCTCCTTGTTTGAGCGTTAGCTTCCACCTTCACCAAAGCAAGTTCCCTCTCCAAGGTAGGAGAAAATGTATAATCAATCACCTTGATCACATCTATAAGCTTGTTCAACTGCTTCCCTATTTGCTCAATCATTGTCTCTTCCCCATCCACGACTATTGTCATCCGGGAAACGGTGGGGTCCTGTGTAATATTCACCGCCAAGCTCTCTATATTGAATCCTCTTCTTTTGAAGAGCCCGGCAACTCTCGCCAAAACTCCGGGTCTATTCTCCACCAAAACGGATAATGTATGCCTCATTTTCTCACCTCAATCAACGAGCATCTTATCTATTGAACCGCCCGCCGGCACCATTGGCAGGACTTTCTCCTCAGGCGCTATGATGAAATCAATTATACAGGGGCGGTCTTTGACCTCTAAAGCTTTCTTTATCGCGTTTTCAACCTCGCTTGCCTTTTCAACCCTCATTCCAACGCAACCATAGGCGTCGGCGAGTTTGACGAAATCGGGAGAGGTCAACTGCACATAGGAGTATCTACGCCTCCAAAAGAGCTCCTGCCACTGCCTCACCATCCCCAGATAGCCGTTGTTCAGGATAGCAATTTTTATCGGTAGCCTCTGCTGAACAGCTGTTGCTAATTCCTGAATGTTCATCTGAATGCTACCATCCCCTGCAATATCAAAAACGACAGCATCGGGACGAGCTACCTGCACGCCTATTGAGGCGGGCAAGCCAAATCCCATCGTTCCCAATCCACCTGAGGTTATGAATTGGCGAGGATATTTGGTCTTGTAAAACTGCGCAGCCCACATCTGATTCTGCCCTACCTCGGTCACTATCACCGCCTCACCATTGGTCAATCTCCAAATCGTCTCAACCACCTTTTGCGGCTTTATCACCTCCCCCTCTTCCTTATACCTCAAAGGATATCTTTCCTTCCAATCGTTGACCCTCGCTATCCAGGAAGGGTGTTGCTTCGGTTCCACTTTATCCAAAATCTGCTGTAAAACCCTCTTCGCATCCCCAACAATGGGAATATGAACCTTCACATTCTTCCCTATCTCCGCAGGGTCAATATCTATCTGTATGATTTGCGCCATCGTAGCAAATGTTGATACCTTTCCAGTTGACCTATCGGAGAACCTTGCCCCCACCGCTATCAATAGGTCGCATTCGGAGACAGCGAGATTAGCCGCTACCGTTCCGTGCATTCCCAATAGACCAAGGGAAAGGGGATGTTCCTCGGGAATCGTTCCCTTTCCCATAAGGGAGTGAACGACGGGAATCTGACATCTTTCCGCAAGGGCAACTACCTCCTCACTAGCTCCCGCGGAGATGCATCCTCCACCAACAAAGAGAACAGGCTTCTCCGCCTCGGCTATCGCCTTCGCTGCCTTAAGCACTTGCCCCGGATGTCCTTCATAAGTTGGACGATAAGAACGAAGGGAAATTTTCTCTATAGGCTCATAATCAATCTCTGCCGCCTGAACATCAACGGGCAAATCTATGAGAACCGGTCCGGGTCTACCAGTTCTTGCGATGTAAAAAGCTTCCTTCACTATATAGGGAAGAAGGTCGGGGTCTTTGACGAGATAATTATGCTTCGTTATAGGCATAGTTATGCCGGAGGTATCCGCTTCCTGGAAGGAATCCTTCCCCAATATGTCTCGCCTCACCTGTCCCGTTATGGCGACTATTGGAGAGGAATCCATATAAGCGGTTGTTATGCCCGTGACGAGGTTCGTAGCTCCGGGACCTGAAGTGGCAATGCAGACCCCTACTTTCCCCGTTGCCCTTGCGTAACCATCCGCCGCATGGGCTGCCCCTTGCTCGTGGCGAACAAGTATATGCTTTATGTCTTTCTCGTCATAAAGGACATCGTAAAGAGGGAGAACTGCCCCTCCCGGATAACCGAAAACGACCTCAACCCCCTCCCTCTTCATACACTCAACAAGAGCTTTAGCAGCTGTCATCCTCATTCAAGCACCGCTCCTTTCCCAGCGGAGGTGACCTTTTGGGCATATCTTCTGAGATAACCCTCCTTCACTTTTGGCTCTTTGGGGCGCCAGGCTTCCCTCCTCCTTCTGAACTCCTCCTCAGATATCAAAAGGTCTATCCTTCTTCCCGGAATATCTATAAGGATTCTATCTCCTTCCTCTATGAGGGCAATCGGTCCGCCCTCCGCCGCCTCGGGGGAGATATGCCCTATCGCCGCCCCTCTCGTTGCCCCGGAAAACCGCCCATCGGTAAGGAGTGCTACATCCTCATCCAAACCCATCCCCACAAGGGATGAGGTTGGCATAAGCATCTCCCTCATCCCAGGACCCCCCTTCGGTCCCTCATACCTAATCACCACGATATCCCCCTTCTCTATTCTCCCGGAGAGAATCGCCTCCACAGCGGATTCCTCCTCATCAAAGACCCTCGCCCTTCCCTCCCTCTTCATCATCTTCTCGGAAACAGCTGCATATTTGACAACAGCACCATCCGGCGCTAAATTGCCATGAAGTATGGCAATCCCTCCTTCCTTATGATAGGGATTTTCCAAAGGTCTTATAACCTCATCCCCTTTCCTCTCCGCCCGCTCTATCATCTTCCTTATCGGTTCACCGCTGACAGTGAGGCAATCCTCGTTTATTACCCCTTTCTTGGAGAGTTCCTTCATTATTGCGGGGATTCCTCCCGCTTCATAGAGGTCCTCCATATGATGGGGACCAAGGGGGTCAATCGCGCAAAGGTGAGGCACTTGGCGAGAGATTTTGTCAAAATCGTCAAGCTCCAGGGGAACCTTCGCCTCATAAGCGACCGCCATAAGGTGAAGGACGGTGTTAGTTGAGCCTCCCAAAGCCATATCAACGGCGATAGCGTTGTGGAATGCCTCTTTAGTCAATATATCGGCGGGTGTTATCCCTAATTTGACGAGGTTCATAATCGCCATTCCCGCTTTCTTCGCTAAGGCACGGCGAGCGGAAAGCACTGCGGGTATGGTTCCATTTCCCGGAAGAGCTATTCCCAAAGCCTCCGTTAAGCAGTTCATCGTATTAGCTGTGAAGGCGCCGGAGCAGGAACCGCATCCGGGGCAAGCAACCATCTCCAATTCCTCCAACTCCTCTAAAGTCATTCTACCGCTTTTGACCATACCAACCGCTTCAAACATCTTAGAAAGGGAAACAGCCTGCCCTTTGAATCTTCCCGCCAACATAGGACCACCCGCAAGCATTATGCAGGGGATATCAAGACGGGCAGCTGCCATCAACATCCCCGGAACAATCTTATCACAACTGGCGATTAAGATGAGCCCATCAAATTGATGCGCCTTTGCCATTATCTCTACGGAATCAGCAATCACTTCCCTTGATGGCAGGGAATACTTCATACCGATGTGTCCCATAGCTATCCCATCGCATACCCCTATTACCCCGAACTCAATAGGAGTTCCACCCGCCATCCTCACCCCCGCAGCGGCTGCCTCCGCAATCTCCCGCAAGTGAATATGACCGGGAATTATCTGATTATAAGAATTAGCTATCCCTATCAAGGGGCGCTCAAGCTCTTCCTTGGTATAACCCATAGCATAGAAGAGGCTTCTGTGGGGAGCTCTCTCCAAACCTTTCTTCGCATTATCGCTTTTCACTAAGGATACCTCCTTTCTCAATCAAAAAATTACCTTATTAAGAGGATACTCAACTATCCCTTGTGCTCCTGCTCTTGAGAGCTGGGGTATGAGGGAGCGGGAAAGGTTTTCAGCAAGAACAACCTCAACCGCTACCCAATCGGGGTCAGTGAGGTTGGAGATAGTGGGATTTTTCAAAGCGGGAAGGAGAGAAACAATCTTCCCCAGATTACTTCTATGGACATTCATCTTCAAACCAACGAGCTGGGCGCCGTTCAAGGCTCCCTGAAGGAGCATTGCGATATCCTCAATCTTCCTTCTTTTCCACTCGTCTTCCCAAGCTTTGGGATTGGCGATGAGGCGAGTTGTTGAGACCATTATCTCCTCAACGATGCGGAGGTTGTGAGCTTTTAAAGAAGAGCCTGTTTCTGTTAGCTCAACGATGGCATCGACGAGGTGAGGAACTTTAACCTCCGTTGCTCCCCAGGAGAACTCCACATCTGCGGAGACACCGTTTTTCCGGAGATACTTTTTCGTGAGATTGACATATTCAGTGGCGATGCGTTTCCCCTCAAGGTCCTTGACGCTCTTGATGGGGGAATCCTCCGCTACGGCGAGAACGATTCTCACGGGGCGAAATCCCTGTTTGGAATACACCAACTCCGCTACCTCAATAACACTTGCGGATTGCTCCTCAATCCAATCCTTACCCGTTATGCCAGCATCAAGGACGCCCTGCTCCGTATAGCGGGGAATCTCCTGGGCACGGATGAGGAGGGGGGATATCTCCTCATCGTCAATTGAGGGTAGGTAGGAGCGAGGGCTTACGGATATATTGAAGCCCGCTCTCCTAAAGAGTTCAATAGTTGATTCCTGGAGACTTCCTTTAGGGATGCCGAGTTTTATCTGCTTCATCTGACCTCCTTTAAGTTGATAAATGTAATTTTAAATTATATCAGAGAAAATTGAATTCCTCAAACGAAATGTATAATCCCATAACATATTAGACTCAAGAAAGGAACCATTCAAATCAGGATTC
>JBMFMH010000041.1:0-13559 GCA_049970775.1 bacterium
TTTCACCATTTCTTTGCGCGGCGAATGCGCATACGCCAGAGGATGGCGAAGAGATTGAGGGAAAAGACGAGCGCTAAAAGAACCAAAGTCGCTCCATATTGAATGGAAAGGGGAGCATTGGGAACCTGAGTTGAAAGAACATATACATGGTAGGGCAAAGCCATTACCCCCTCAAAAGGGGATTTAGGCAAGCGTGGAAGATAATAAGCAGCACAAGTGAAGAGGATAGGGGCAGTTTCCCCCGCCGCTCGGCTAATAGCCAAAATAACGCCCGTAGCTATCCCTGGCAGGGCATTGGGCAATACCACCTTTCTTATCGTTTGTAATTTTGTTGCCCCTAAAGCCAAACTCGCCTCCCTAAATGACATAGGAACAGACCTTAACCCTTCCTCCGCTGCAGTTATGACAATCGGTAAAACCAGTATGGAAAGGGTAAGCACCCCGGAAATAAGAGAAACCCCAAAGTGGAATAGTAGCACAAAAATAGCTAATCCAAAAAGACCGTAAACCACCGAAGGAACACCGGCGAGGTTAACTATTGCGATTCTGATTGTGCGAGCGAGTCTTCCTTTTGGAGCGTATTCGTTCAAGTAAATCGCCGTTATTATACCCAAGGGAAGGGAAAATATAGCTGTTCCCAGTGCTAAGTATAATGTGCCTACAAGGGCAGGGAAAATGCCTCCCGCGGTCATCCCCTCTCTTGGATACTCTACGATGAATTTCCAACTCAATACCGGGATGCTATGATAAATAAGAAGAATAAATATTAGTATAAGAGGAAGGGTGGTCAAAAAGGTAACAAGAGCTAACAAATTGAACACTATTCGTTGATATCTCATCTTTTCTGCTTATTTATCACCCAATCTGCGACGAAATTGACCGCAAAAGTAATTACGAAAAGAACGAGACCGATTGCGAACAGCGCGGTGTAATGCAATCCGCCCTTTACCACTTCTCCCATTTCCATTGCTATCGTTGCGGTCATCGTTCGGACTGGCTGGAGAAATGTATGAGGAATGACAGCGGCATTGCCGGTTACCATCAATACTGCCATTGTCTCTCCAATGGCTCTCCCCAATCCAAGCATTGTCGCTGCTAATATGCCGGGCTTAGCAGCGGGAAGAAGCACATTGCGTATCGTTTGCCAATGAGTTGCCCCTAAGGCAAAAGAAGCTTCTTTATACTCTTTTGGTAATGCAGATATCGCGTCTTCCGCTATGCTCGTTATAGTCGGAAGCGCCATAAAAGCTAAAGTTATTGAGCCAGCTAAAGCAGTTAACCCAGTGGGCAGATTGAATACTTGTTTGATGAAAGGAACTAAAACTACAAGACCTATGAAACCCAAAACAACCGATGGAATCGCAGCTATCAATTCCATCAAGGGCTTAAGGAATTCCCTTGCCCAAGACGGGGCAACCTCGCTTATGTAGATGGCACAAGCAACTCCGAGCGGAAAAGATATAGAAATTGCACCGAGAGTAACAAAAAGGGAACCTAAAAGAAGGGGAATTAAACCGAACTTGGGAGGAGAGCTTGTGGGGTACCAATTTGTGCCAAGGAAAAAATCCTTTAAGGGATAACGAAAGAAAAAGCCCAGGCTTTCCTTTAACAGGAAAGCGAAAATGAGAAAAAGGATAAAAATACCGCTTATCCCACCTATAAATATTATTTTTTCCAGGATTTTTTCCCCAACGATATTTCGTTTCATAGGTGGTTATCGCAAGGGGATATAGCCCACCTTTTCCACGATTTTTTGTCCATCAGGGGAGAGAACGAAATCAAGGTAATCCTTTATCAAGCCTTCGGGTTTACCTCTTGTGTAATTAAAGAGGAACCTAAAGAGTGGATACTTATGGCTTTTGATGTTTTCCTTAGTTGGCATTACAGGTGTAGAGCTTTTATCTTTAGCAACCGCTATTATTTTTACCTTACCTGCTTTGGCAAATTCATCCGCATAGGCAACGCCAACATAACCGATGGCGCCTAAATCTTGCGATACGGTTGTTGCAATTTGATTATTTGATGGGGTGCTTAAGACGGTTGGGGAATAGTTTTCTCCGCCCAACACTTTTTCTTTAAACAGCTCATATGTTCCTGAGGGTGTATCTCTTCCTACGGCGGTTATCTTAACATCAGGACCACCTAATTCCTTCCAGGATTTCAATTTACCCGTGTAAATATCCTTGAGCTGAGGAATAGTGAGGTTATTCACTGGATTTTTAGGGTTTACGATTAGAGAAATCCCATCTATTGCGACTTTGGTCTCGTGGATTTGTATCCCTAACTTTTTTGCTTTTTCCTCTTCTTCTGGCTTCAGGTTGCGGGATGCATCAGCTATATCGCAGGTTCCATCTAATAGGGCAGCTATTCCAACCCCCGAGCCACCACCTGTTACAGAGACACTTACATTGGGGTTTCTGCGCATAAACTCTTCCGCCCAGGCTTGTGCTAAGGGGAGCAGGGTATCGGAGCCCTTTATTACTATCTTGCCTCTAAGCTCGCTCCTTGTTTTGGAGGATGTTGTGGGTGTTGGAGATATTGGGGAAGGTGCTTTGCTTTTAGTGGCGAAGAAAACTGCCAAAGCAAGGACGACGAGTATGATTACCACAACGCTAATTTTTTTGCCTGCGGACATCGTCGTTCCTCCTTTCACAAAAAATGGTGCCGAGGGCGGGAGTTGAACCCGCACGGGCAAGGCCCACAAGCCCCTCAAGCCTGCGCGTCTTCCAGTTCCGCCACCTCGGCACCTACAACATCGTTTTTAATTTATAACGAGGAAACCTAAAAAGTCAATATCTTAATGGTAGAGAAACTTTTTCTCCTGTTTTCGCTGATTTGTATACTGCGAGGTTAAGCTCAACCGCCTTGCGAGCTTCCTCTCCATTTATCAGTGGCTCCCTGTCTTCAATAATTGCCCTAATAACATCGTAGATGTTTCTTGTATGGAGCCCAGAGGGGATAGCCATAGGGTCGGAGGCACCCCAAGCCATAGCTGGTTTTTCAACCTTTGTTTCTATATCCTCGCCTTCAACCTTTAGGAAAGTGATTTTGTCGTCTTCCCATACGACGGAGCCGGAGTATCCGGCGACGCTTATGCGAGAACATACCCCGGGATAAGCTGAGGTGGTGGCTTCTATTGCTCCCAAAGCACCGTTTTTAAACTTCAATATCGCTACCGCTGTATCCTCAACCTCAATATTATGAGTGAGGGTTGTGATTTCCGCCTTAACCCACTCCACTGGACCCATAAACCAGAGGAGGAGGTCAACGAAATGAACCCCTTGATTCATAAGGCATCCTCCACCATCCAGTGCCCAGGTTCCTCGCCAGGCATCGCTATCGTAATAAGCTTGGCTCCTATACCATTTCATATCCATATCCGCCAAAACGATTTTCCCTAATTTGCCTTCCTCAACCAATTTTTTTACAAGCCGGCTCTCCTCAGCAAAGCGGTGTTGGAATATCCCACCCAATTTGACCCCGTTTTCCTTAGCGGTTTTAATCAAGGCATCGCACTTCTCCAAGGAAACATCCAGGGGCTTTTCGCAAATGATATGTTTTCCCGCCTTAGCAGCAAGGATGCCCATATCCGCATGCATTCCCGAGGGAGTGCAAATGCAGACAACATCTATATCCTCTCTTTCCAACATCTTCTCATAATCGGTATACCAATCAACCCCGAATTGCTCACCTACCTTTCTCGCCCTTTCCTCCCTAATATCACATACCGCGATAAGCTTTGCCTCCTCTATTTCGGTGACCGATTTGGCGTGGGTTGGTCCTATAGCGCCCAATCCAACAACGCCTACACCTATCTTCCTCATTTCAACAAACCTCCTTTCTTTTTTGAGCAATTATATACCAACCCTTCTAATTTGTCATATCTATAGCTTTATATGGTTTTATTGCTGGTATGAGAAAAAAATAGATTTAACATCTTGCCTACTTTGTTATACTATAAGTGATTTAATATCTTTGACGAGGAGGAACCCGAGGATGAAAAAAGATGATGTTGTAAAAAAATTTGGCAGATTATTAGTTCCGATGTTGACTGCGTTTGATAAAAGAGGGGATTTAGACCTTAAGAAAACACAGGAAATAGCGGATTACATAATAGAGGAGAAACTTTGCGACTCCCTGATAGTAGGTGGCACAACCGGCGAATTCTTTTCCCTAACAGGAGAAGAACGAGTTATGTTATTTAAAGCGGTAAAAGAGGTTGCCTATGGGAAAGTGCCCCTCATAGCGGGGACTGGGGCTATCTCCACGAGGGAGGCTATAAGCCTCACGAAGTGTGCTGAGGAATTAGGTTATGATATGGCAATGATTGTTGCTCCTTACTATTGTAAACCTACCCAAGAGGAAATAGAAAACCACTACAGGGAAATAGCCAAAGAAAGCAATTTGCCGATTATGTTATACAACATACCTCTTTTTTCCGGAACAAATATAGAGCCTGAGACAGCTGGCAGATTAAGCGAAGTTGAGAACATCGTTGCTATAAAAGAGGAAGCAGAGATACACCCCCTGCAAGGAACGAGGTATATCTTGGCTTGCAATGACAACCTTGCTATATACTCTGGGGATGACACAATGATATTGCAGATTCTCGCTCAAGGCGGGGTAGGGGGAGTTAGCGGGACAGCGCAGGTAGTGGGCAAAGCCATAAGGGAAATGATTAATGCGTTTTTGAGCGGTGATTTATCAAGGGCGACTCAGCTTCATCAGAAAATCTATCCTTTCCTATTCTCCCTTGGGCAAAATAACAGAAAGAATCCTATACCCCTCTTGAAATTCGCCTTCTCGGTTGTTTCGGGTATAGATGCTGGCGCACCGAGAAAACCCCTTCTTTCACCCAGTGAGCAAGAGAAAGAAAGGGTTATTGAATGTTTAAGGGAAATTCCATATTTAGAATTAAAAATCTAATTTAAAAGGAGGTCATTGTGATGCGTTTATCAATGAATTTGGTCAGTCTGCGAAAGGACCCTTTGCCTGAAAGATTAAAAGCTGTAGCTGAGGCAGGATTGGAAGGGATAGGCTTATGGGTATCTGATGTAGATGAGTTTATAGCGCAAGGTGGTAACCTGGAGGAATTGAGGATGCTTTTAAGCAGGCTAAATTTGGTAGTGCCGGAGATTTGTGCTCTTGGTGGATGGCATTTGGCTGAGGATAAAAGAAGCGTTGAGAAAGAGGTAAAGAGGATAGGGGAAATGTGCAAGGCTCTCAGCATAGAGAAAACCGTTTTAATATGTCCTGTTGCTTGGGAAGCGGAAGCTCCTTTGGAGAGAAGCATTTCTGATTATAGGGAGCTTTGCGAAATGGGTAAGCCTTGGGGATTGATTATGGGGCTTGAATTTCTGGGAATGAAGAAGGGAATAAATAATCCCATTTCCGCCTATGAGATAGTGAAAGGAGCGAACTGCGATAATGGAGGAGTGGTAGTTGATGTGTTCCACTTACTGAAAGGAGGAGGAACACCAAAAGATTTGCTCTCCTTGCCTGGGGAAGCGATAGCTTTGGTTCATTTCAACGACATTCCCGCTGATAAGCCCTTAGATTCCCAGACTGATGCGGATAGGTTGTTGCCTGGAGAGGGAATCGCACCGCTTAAGGAGCTGATTGCCAATTTGAAAAAGATAGGATATGATGGCTGGCTTTCCATTGAGATATTCAACCCTCTCCATCAGTCAAGACCGCCCCTTGAGGTTTGTAAAGAAGCTATTAAAAGAGCGAGGGAACTTCTATTCTAAAGGCGTTAGCTTTTCGGGATGGGGAGCTCTCGCTCTTATGAGGATAGCTTCTAAGATTCCCTCTGTTTTGTCGGGATGTAAGGTGCAATAGAGGATTTTTTCGTGGTCTAAGGTCTCTATGCGGTCATTCATCGCCTTTAGCGCATCTATGCAGTTAATTATCGCCCTCTCCACGGGCATTCTTTCTGGATTTATATCTATACCGAAATATCCCTTATATCCGTGCATTTTCATCACATAGAGCGTTGCCTCGGCAAGCTCGGGAGAGATGACGCCGACATTAAGGTCTTGGTCGTAATTGCCCAGGGGTTGGCTATTCCAATGGGTATGAGCAAGCTTCCCATACTCCATAGCAAGGCTGTAAGCATAAGGAGGGTCCTCATATCCCATTAAAATGTGTCCCATCTCGGGATTCAAGGTGACCAAGGAATGTCCTTCCTCCAAGAGTCCCCTGTTCAAGGATGATTTCAGCATACCTTCAACCTTGAGGGCAAGAAGAATGCCCTCGCTTGTCGTCCCATAGATGATTCTACCCCTCGGTTCATAAGGCTTTGGTTCAAAGGCAATCCTAACCCCAGGCACAGCATCCATTGCCTCCGCCAGTCCTTCAGCGAACCTTGCTCGCATTGAATGGAAATCGATACCGAAATTGTTCTCGTAGCCATCTATGCCAGGCCAGATTATCGCGAAATCCGCATCCAAATCCTTAACCAACCCCAAGGTTTCCTTTATCCTTTCTACTGCAACCTTTCGCACCTCGGGTAAGGGAGAGGAGAGAGCTCCGAATTTGAACCTGCTTTCATAAAAGATATTCGCTGCTATCCCCACCAACTTCATCCCACTGTCTTTAAGAAAGCTTTTCCAAATATCCAGGTTATCTTCCCCTATCTCGTTCGGATAGTGTGCTTCCAACCCCATCAATCCGTATTTCTTTAGATTCAATGCCCGCTCCAAAATCTCCTCAATGGACATCGGTGGCGTGTATCTCTCGTGAAATCTTCCGCCGGCTGGCGAGAAAAACCAAACTCCTGCGGAAAACTTCAACTCCAAATGGAAGCTCCTCAGGTGCTCAAGGAGCTCCTCTGGTGTTCTCCTTTTCATTTGCTCTCGTAGGTCTATAAGTCCCATTTTTCTTACCTCCCTTGTTGTAATATAAATTTTCTTGTATTATAATTTGTAATGTGAGGAAAGCAAGTGTGTTTCTTTTCATTATCATCATAATATCAATGGTCGGAATCAGTTATTTTTTCCTTGCAAATAAAGAGGAAAAAAGAAGGGAGACTTCCTTCAGCTTTCGTTTTCTCATCAAAAAGGCGCACATAGTGGGGCGCCACAATGGAAGAATTCAGTGGGAACTAGATGCGGAAAGGACCGAGAAGAGCTCGGATGAACGCTTCACTTATCTTTGGGGAATAAAAAATGGTATTTTTTACGAGTGGGAAAAGGGAAAACTTCAGTTTGATGCGAAAAAGGCGATTTACGATAATGTTTTGAAGAACTTGCAGCTGGAGGATGTGCATATTTGGGGTAAAGAGTTGAAGATGGAGGCTCCCATTTTGTTATGGGAGGGAGATAAACAAAGGATAATCTGCGGTAAAGGTGCGAGATTCTACGCCAAGAAAGCCTCTTTAATTGGTCAGTATCTGGAACTTGACCTCAAGAACTCCATTCTCCTCGTTAGTAACGGCGTGTTAAAGGCAAGGATGGAAGGTAAATTATGAAAAGGCTCTTTCTATTATCTCTTCTCTTTTTGTTTCTTGCCAATCTGATAGGAGAAAACCCCCCTGAAGCCAAAAAGGAGGAGGAAAGGGAGGTGGAGTTCCATTTCCAAAAAGCGAAATACGATTATAAAACGAAAACATATATCTTCACAAAAGGAGAATTGATTGATGCAAAGGAAAAGGCTAAAATAGAGGCGGATGAAATAATTTACAATGAGGAAACCGAGAAGGCAACAGCAAGTGGAAATCTGAAATTCACGGATGAGGAGAATGTGATAACCGCCCCTTCCCTGAGTGCTGACTTAAAAGGGAAAATCGTCCTATTGGATGGAGGCGTAACAATTGTGAATGAACGCAAGAAAAAAGAGGGAGAGGAGAAAAAGGAAGGATTGAAGAAATATTGGAAGGATAAAACGATTTTGAAGTGTCAAAAGCTCACTTACAACTACAAGGATAAAATTGCTTATCTTGAGGACGGGGTTGAGGTGAGGCAGGAAGACAAGGAACTCACGGCGCAGAAGGTGACTTGGATGGGGAAAGAAGATAAAATAATATTAGAGGGTGAAGTTAAATTCAAAGACGATAAAGGACAAACGATGAATTGTAGTAAAATGACGATTTATACAAAAGAGGGAAATGAATGGGTTGAAATAGAAGGGCCGCTCAGCGGGACTTTCAAGGTTAAAGAGAAAAAGGAATCTTCATCCTCCCAATAGGGCATCGCTCTAATATTTTTAAAATTAATAAAAGGAAGGGATGAAGAGGAGATGAAAACAATAAGAAAGCCCGCTGTTGCCGGCTATTTCTATGAACAAGATAAAGCAAGGCTCCTCAAACAAATTGAGGACTGCTTTAAAGGAAAGCTTGGTCCCGGAAGCCTTCCCGAGGTAAACCGGGAAGGGGAAGGAAGAATCGTTGCTTTGGTTGTGCCCCACGCAGGCTATACCTATTCTGGGCAAGCGGCAGCTCATGCCTATCATCGTCTGGCACAGGATGGACTTCCGAAAAGAATAGTTATAATTGGTCCAAATCACCGGGGATTGGGAGCCGAGGTGGCACTCTATGCCAAAGGGGAATGGCAAACGCCTTTAGGCAATGTCAGGATAGATGAAGAATTGGCGCAGGAGATATTGAAAAATTGTGATTTAGTAAAGGACGACCCAACAGCTCATCTTTTGGAACACTCCATAGAGGTTCAGCTTCCTTTTCTTCAATATATCTTCGGGAACGAATTCTCCTTCGTTCCCATCATCATTTACGAACAAACATTGCCTGTTGCCATCCAGCTGGGCAATACCTTAGCTAATCTATTAGCGGGTGAACGGGCTGTTGTAATTGCAAGCACTGACCTTACCCATTATGAACCGAAAGCTTGGGCGATTGAGAAAGATAGAAAGGTGATAGAATGCATAGAATCATTAAATGAAACGGAGCTTTTCCTTAAAATTGGGAAACATCAAATAACGATGTGCGGTCCAGCTGGGGTTGCAACGGCGATTGTCTACGGAAAGAAACTGGGGGCTAATAAGGGAGTTTTATATTCATATTACACCTCAGGTGATATAATAGGTGATATGTTGGAGGTAGTAGGCTACGCTTCGTTAGGGATAATCTTATGAAATACGAGATACCGATATATCGTGAACGGTTAAAAAATGACGAGCTTTTGACCTATCAGCTGAAGATAAAACAGACCGACCTTTTGATAAGGACTGATAAGGATTGCAGAGAGGTGGCGGAAAGAAAGACGAAGGAAATCCGAAGGCAGCTGGAGGATTACATTGAAAAGGACCCTTTGTTCGCCCATACCTTCCAGCCCTACCCGGTAAGCGAGGATGCGCCGGAGATAGTGAGATTGATGGCAAGTGCCTCAATAAACGCTGGAGTTGGTCCGATGGCTGCCGTGGCGGGAGCTATTGCGGAGCTCGTTGGAAAGGAACTGACAAATTTTTGTGAGGAAGTAATTGTGGAAAATGGAGGGGACATCTTTATCAGATGTTCAAGACCAAGAGTCGTAGGTCTTTATGCGGGTGAAAGCTCTCCTTTTTCCTATAAGATAGGCATTTTGGTAGAGCCTAGGGAAACGCCCTTAGGAATATGCACATCATCCGGAACAGTTGGACCTTCGTTCAATATGGGGGAAGCGGATGCGGTAGTTGTAATAGCTCGTTCCTGTGCCCTCGCTGATGCTTTTGCTACCGCCATTGCAAATCTTATAAAAGGTGGCATCCCAGTGGAAAAAATCCAGGAAATGGGAAAAGGACTGAAAGGCATCATAATCGCAAGGGGGAATAAGTTGATGGTGCAGGGGGAAGTAAAGCTTGTCCCATTGAAAATTTAAGAAAATTCGCTTAAAATGAAATTAGCGTTATCTCAAACCAGGAGGTGAAATATGCGCACCTATTTAACAATTCGCTGCTCTTGCGGAAGGAGGATCTTCCGAAAACATATCCTTCAGATATCGTTTCACTACAAGCTCTTAGGGCGAAGCTATGTAGCGATAAAATACAAATGCCCTCGTTGCAAGAGAATCGGGGAATACTTTGTTGATGAGAAGAGGTGGGATGCCTCTTATCTAACGGGGCAAAAAGGTGAGCTCACCCCACAGGAAATGAGGAGATTTCAAAAGCTGGGAAAGATTACGATAGATGAAATGTTGGATTTCCATCTTCAGTTAAAGAGAAACAAAAACTGGATTAAGGATTTGATAAAATGAGAAAAATCCTTTTTCTTTCCCTATTTTTCGCTGTCCTTTCCTTCTCTGCCCCACTGCTTGAGTTGTCCCTTTCCAAGTCAAAATCCCTTCTTCCCTCTTTGCGAAGGAATTTTCCCAAGGAAAAACTGAACATTGTTGTCTACCCTAAGGCGAATCCCAATTTTGTCTCCTTAAACGGGAAACCTCTAACAGGGTTTAAAAATGAACAAGAACTCGGAGAAATCCTCAAGGAAAAGCTCAAAACAGCTTTTAAACAGAAGAACGAGGAGATTTCAATTGATTCCTTGAAGATTACCTCCAAAGGAAGCGCTCTTAATATTTCGTTTGCTCCTTGCAATTACTCCCAGCAAGATTTCGTTGGTAAATGGGTGGCTTTTCTCACGGAAGAAAACGGGGTTTTATTACACAAAAAGGAGGGGAAACTCTTTATTCCTGCTGGCACTTGCTATAAACCGATAATTTTCGATTGGACGCCGAAAAGGAAACCTGAAAAATTGAACTTGATAATAGCTTTTTATGACAAAAAGGGCAAATATGTGGTCTCTAAATCAAACGAGGAGGTGGAAAGAAAATGAAAAAACTTTACATTTTTCTCGCTATCTTTGTTTTAACCATCCCTTGCTTCGCCCAGCAATCAAGCCTCACTAACAAGAAAAGGATAGCTGTGCTTCCCTTTGATAGCCAAATCGTGCGCACGACTAATTTGGGAAAAATCGTAGCGGAGATGTTCGTTACTTCCCTCGTTCAATTGGGTTCATTTGATGTCATTGAGAGGAGCAAATTGAACGAGATTTTACAGGAAATCAAGCTCGGTGAAAGTGGGATGATAGACCCAGCAACGGCGGTAAAAGCGGGAAAACTTCTCGGCGTGGATTACATACTCACGGGCACGATAACGGAGTTCGGGATAAGGGAGGAAAAGAAAGGAGGAATATTGGGATTTCTAAGAAATCTTTTCGGAGGAGGAACGAGGAAAGTAAGCATAGCAAGAGTTAAGTTTGATTATCGCATAATTGATGTAGCAACGGGGAGGATATTCTTTGCTGACACGGGTGAGGGGGAGGAAAAACAAAGCAGTTTATCGCTTGGTGTAGGAACCGATTTGAACAAGTGGATAGCTGGAGTGGGAACGGAATCCCGTGAGTGGGAGGAAAGCGCCTTTGCTAAAGCTACACGCAAGGCTGTAAGAAACGCCATTGGGAAGTTTTCTTTTCTCTTTTCCCCTCAGGGGAAAATAATAGCGAGGGAGAAAAAGACCGTGATAATTGATATAGGAGCGCAGGCGGGGCTTAAGCAGGGGATGATTTTGGATGTATACAGGATGCATCCGATAAAGGACGCAGGTGGAAACATCGTTTGGGTGGATAAGACGAAGGTAGGGGAGGTGATGATAACCGAGGTAAGGGAGGATAAGGCGAAGGGAGAAATCGTCTCCGAGACGCTGAACATTCGTGAAGATGACCTCGTTTCATTACCATCTTAACTAAATATGTTTTTGGAGAAGATAAATACTCCAGCTGATGTAAAGAAGCTATCCATTGAGGATTTAAAAACCCTTTGCGAGGAGATTAGGGAAAGGATTTTAGAGGTGGTTTCACGGAATGGCGGTCATTTAGCACCAAGTCTTGGTGCTGTTGAACTGATAGTAGCCCTACATTATGTTTTCCATTCACCACGAGATAAGCTCATCTTTGATGTTGGGCATCAAGCATATGCCCATAAATTGTTGACAGGGAGAAAGGATAGATTTGATACCCTTAGGAAAAGGGAAGGCATCTCTGGTTTTTTGAAGCGTTCGGAAAGCGAGCACGATGTCTTCGGTGCTGGTCACGCTTCCACATCTTTAGCGGCTGCTTTGGGCTTCGCCGTTGCAAGGGATTTAGAAGGCAAGGATTACGAGGTTGTGGCTATTGTAGGAGATGGGGCGTTAACCGGTGGGTTGAGTTGGGAAGCGCTCAATAACATCGGTCATCTAGGTAAGAAAGTAGTCGTGGTGCTAAACGATAACGAAATGTCAATCAGCAAAAGCATCGGTGCTATTTCCGAATATCTCTCCCGCATAAGAACCGAGCCGAGCTATCTTAAAATAAAAGAGGACTTGGAGTTTGTTTTAAGGCGAATCCCTTTGGGATTACCATTATGGGAAGGTTTGCAGAGATTAAAGGATGCGGTAAAGCATATATTTGTTCCCGGTATGATTTTCGAAGAATTAGGCTTTACCTATCTAGGTCCCATAGATGGACACAACCTCGAGGCTCTAATAGAGATATTTCTGAGGGCAAAAAACCTTTCAGGACCTACTTTGATTCACATTACAACGAAGAAGGGCAAGGGTTATGAGCCAGCCGAGATGAACCCCGAGAAGTTCCACGGAGTGCCACCCTTTGATTTAGAAACGGGAACAATTTTTGAACCCTCTTTTCCACCCACTTACACGGAAGTATTTGCTCATACATTGACTTCGCTAGCGGAAAAAGACGAGAAGATAATAGCTATCACAGCTGCAATGCCGTTGGGAACAGGGCTTTCTCGTTTCGCAGAGCGTTTTCCCAACCGCTTCTTTGATGTGGGAATGGGTGAAGCCTGTGCTGTTACCTTCGCCGCTGGACTAGCCTGCCAGGGATTTAAACCTGTAGTAGCCATTTATTCCACTTTTTTGCAAAGAGCCTACGATATGATAATCCACGATGTTTGTCTGCAGAATCTACCCGTGGTCTTTGCGATTGATAGAGCAGGTATAGTTGGGGAAGATGGGGCTACCCATCAAGGGATATTTGATATAGCCTATCTCTTGCCAATTCCCAACATCGTCGTATCTGCCCCAGCGGATGAGTGGGAATTAGCCTCTTTAATTAAAACATCTTTGCAAGCGAATAGCCCCTTTGCCATCCGCTATCCGAGGGAAAAGGGAATTGGTGTCCCTTATGATAACCCCCAAATCTTACCCATCGGTAAGGGGGAATTGAGAAGGGAAGGAAAAGACCTATGCATAATTGCCATTGGTTCAATGGTCTATCCAGCTGAGAGGGCAGCAAAAATGCTTGAGGAGGAAGGAATAAGTCCAAGCCTTATCAATCCTCGTTTCCTGAAGCCTTTTGATGAGGAGTTGATTTTGAGTTGCTGTGAAAAAGCAAAAAGAGTGCTTGTGGTTGAGGAAGGAATCCTATGGGGCGGATTCGGCTCTTTCATTGCCCAGTTTTTGCTCAGCAAAGGCTTGACGGATATAAAAGTTAAATTAGTAGGTATAGAGGGGTTTGTTGAACATGGGAAGAGAGAAGAGCTCCTCCAGCTTCTTGGCTTAACCCCGGAAGGAATCTATCATTCCGCAAAAGAATTATTAAAACAATAGCATTGTTGCTGGTATGGGGAAAA
>JBMFMH010000042.1:0-13523 GCA_049970775.1 bacterium
GCATTCATCCCGGTTAGGAAGTAGCGAGAGATGTTAGAATCCATTTTTTCCCATACCAGCAACAAAACTTTTTCTTGCAATCGTTATTGTTTGTTGTAAAATTTAAAAAATTATGATGAAAGGGGTGTTTAATTGAAAATGGAGAATGCTCTTCAGGGTTTCATAATAGCAGCCCAAGGCTTCAATATCTTGGCGTTGGGGCTGGTGCTTTTGGTTTTGATTTTGATACTGCGGGTTCAGGTCTATGGATTCCCTCGCAGCAGGGTCACAGCCCCAAGCATTGTCCTCCCGATTATTTTAATGGTTTTTGGGCTCCTTTTCTTCGGCTTCGGACTATATAAGGCTCTCATCCTGCTCATCACAAAAGGAGGATAAGGCGGGCTTCAGATAATCAAACAAGAAGAAGCGTTTATGAAGAAAAGGACAAGTTTGCTCCTGCTTCTCCCCTTTCTCTTTTTGTCTTTATCTTTTCCCTTGAACCTCTTACCTAACTCTGGATTTGAGTTCCCTCAAAAAAGCGGAATCCCTCCCCTGAAATGGTCCTTTAATCTTCCCCCAAATGGCTCCGCAACTTTGGACGATGCGGTTTATCACTCCGGCAAATCTTCTCTCCGCCTTTACATCCCTCCCGATGCACCACTTGGCTGGTATTCAGCTTATCAGGAGTTTCCCCTCGGTCATCCCGCTCGTGGACAGCACCTGACTTTTAGCGTTTATGTGAAGACGAAAGGAATTAAGGATGGGGCGGGCGCTTACTGCTCAATTAACTTCTTCTCAGGAAACACGAGGATTTCCTTCCACGATAGCAGGGAAATGTTGGTTGGTGATAACGATTGGAGAAGAGTAAGCACGAGCGCTGTTATTCCCGATGGGGCGACGAGAATGATGGTTCTCCTTGTCATCAATGGTTATGGAACCGCCTGGTTTGATGATGCTCAACTGGAAATAGGGGATGAGCCGAGCGTTTATTCCCCCTCTTTGTTGGATGTAGAGATGTTAGAAAGGTTAAGACAAAAGGAAAAGAAAGGAGAGGAATTTATGGAGAAACGCAAAACGGAGAGGAAATTGGGAAAGGACATAGCGATTTTCTGGGAGGAGAATTTCCCTAAAACAGGTGGAACTCCATCCATAGATATCATCCGTGCAACTCTTGAGAGAGCCGGTTATGCCCCCTATATTTTAAACGCAGAGGAACTCTCAAATCCTGCCATTCTCTCCGTTTCTAACTTTGACCTTCTCATCCTGCCTTACGGTCCCTATTTCCCAGCAAAAGCAACGCAAGCGATTAGGCAGTTCTTAAGCGAGGGTGGTAGTATGATTACGATTGGTGGATATGCCTTTGATGAGCCTCTTTTCTTCCTTGAGGGCAATTGGTATGAAAGGGGAAAAATCCCGATCCCGAAAGGAGAGAAGAAGCCCCTCTTTTCCCTTTCCCAAGAGGAAAAGTGGACTTTGGGCTACCCCTCCGGCAAAGCTTCCTATAAATTGGGAAAGGATGAAGAAGGGGATAACTATTTAGAGGTTGATATTCAAGAATTGAGAAGATGGGTAACCATAGCTTCTCCACCAGTAAAACCTTCTTTTCCCTCAAAATTTATCATCACTTCTTTCAAAGCGAAGGGAGAGGGAGCGAAAAAGCTCTTCATTGAATGGCAGGAGAAGGATGGTTCACGCTGGCGAACTGCAATAGACCTCACATCGCAATGGAAAGAATATTATATTTCCGTTGGCGACCTCCAATATTGGCGTGATAATCCCTCCGTGGGAAGGGGCGGAAGCGATGACCATTTTCGTCCGGAAGATGCAGACCATATCTCCTTCAGCATCTCCGTTGAAACGGAAAAGGAAGGTGGAGCTTATAAGTTCTTCCTGAAAGATATCAGCGTTATGGAGGACCCAAGGGGAGAGGAAATCCTTTTTAGAGAGGTGGTCAATACTCGCTTCGGTAGGATTCAAGATGCGATGTGGCCGGCACCGGAGCAGATAGGTGTTTTTGACCCTTCCCATCCATTGGAGAACGCCGTCATAGCAAAACCAGTGCCTAATCAGACAATTATAACGAAGGGTGTCACTCTCAAAGGACCTTTTACTGGTTTCTCCGCAGTGGGACCGATAGGAAGGGGTGCGGGGCATGGTTTTGGACCAAATGTAGCTCGTCTAATCCCTCTTCTCAACGCTTACGATTCAGTGGGGCGTTTCAGAGGTTATCTTGCGAGCATAATCCATAATTACGATGGATATTATCGTGGCTCAAGTTGGGCGCTTTTCGGTGTTGACAATAAGGACCTCTTCAGCGAGGATGCTTTGCTTCCCTTCCTTCCCAGCTTGGTTAATGCTCTCATAAAGAAATTCTATCTTTACGGTGGTGGAACGGAGTGGGCTTGTTATCGTCCTGGGGAGAGGGCGAAATTAAGGGTGTGGGTTGCGAATATGGGCAAGGCGGATAGAAAGGGCGAAGTGCGATTTAGGCTTGGATTTGAGGAGGGAAAGTGGAGCTGGGAGAAGCGGATGGAGATAGAGCTAAAAAGAGGAGAGGTAAAGGAGCTTTTTGAGGAATATCCCATTTTAAATAACGAGAAGAGGGATTTTTGTTATATTGGATACGAGTTGTGGGAAAATGGGGAGAAGATAGACGAGATGGAGAATGCCTTTGTTATCTGGCAGGAAAACCTTATGAAGGGGGTTAGACCGAGGATAAAGGATTCTTATTTCTATTTTGGCGATAAGCCGAGATTCATAATTGGAGCACAGGAATGGTGGGGGCAGATAGATAGCGTTACCGCTTGTTCACCGCTCGCCTGGGAGAGGGATTTTCAATTGATGGAGGATTGGGGCTTTCACATATCTCGTGTTTTCTGGCCTTTCAGCCAAAGGGAAACGGAAAGAGCTAAGAGGGCAAACGATGCTCTCGTTTACCTCGCCCAGAAACACAACATAATTTTGTTCGGTGCACCAAATCTCTGGAATTCCCTTGATAGGAAAGCCCTTGAGGAAGAGGAGAGGACCGCTAAGGAGATTGGGGAGAGGTATAAGAAAGTCAAACTCCTGACCATAGACCTTTGCAACGAGCCCCACTTGCAAAGGGAGGATTCCCCTCAGCATAGAGCAGAATTTCAGCGGTATCTGAGGGAGAAATACGGGACATTTGAGGATTTGAAGAAGGCTTGGGGAGATAAACTGAAGGAGAAAAGCTTTGAGGAAATAGAGGTTGGTCCTCTTTCCTCCGATGTTAATGATGTGAGGGCGAGGGATACGGTGGAATTCTATCTTCGCTGGGAGAAGGAGTGGTATGATAGGTTGTATCGGGCGATGAAGGAAGTTGACCCTACACTCCTTATAACCGTTGGTTGCCTTCAAGGATTTGGCTGGGGAGATGTTATACACGACCCAATTTTGCTTTCCCAGGATATGGATTTCACAAATCGCCATTATTATGGCGATTTAGCGATTTTCCCTTTGGAGTTGAAGGAAATAGATATGCAGTGGTTGGGCAAGCCATTGAGCGTTGGAGAATGCGGGGCGAGGAACCATCCCGGCTTTGAGGGATACGGACACGAGCCCACGGAGGAATATAATCGCAGGTTTCTCTTTTTAACTCATATAGCATTTGGGGAAGGGGCTACTTTCTTGAACAGCTGGCATTGGCGGGACCCTCTGGAAGGCATTTTCCCCTTTGGTCTTGTTCACGCCGACCTTTCGCCACGGCAGGCAGGCTATATTATGCGGGCAATGGCGCTTCTCTTCGGCTCGCTTCATCCAAAATATCAAAAGCCGAAAGTGTATCTCCTTACGCCCCAAATTGGCTTTTCCTCCGGCGATAGAATGCGCTTCCACGATGCCTTCCGCAGGGCTATTAAAGCTCTTCTCCAATTGAAAGTTGATTTTGAAATAACAACAGAGGATAAGCTACCCTTCTTGAAAGATGCGGAGCTTATTTTCTATCCCTCCCCTTATTCCATATCCGATAACACATTCTCTTACCTTATGGATTTCGTTCGCAAGGGAGGGAAGCTTTACATCAGTGGGGAGATAGATAGGGTTAAGGAGGTAATGGGGAAGGAGGAGATATTCTATGTGCGAGAGCCCGAGGAGATGAAGGGGGAGGTTTATGGGCTTTATAAAGAGGTTTTGCAGAAGGTGGGAATTAAGGGATTGGCTATTGAGCCGGAAAACCCCCAGCTTCTTGCCTTCCTGGTTCCAACGCTTGAGGGTGGAAGGACTTTAACCCTCGTAAACTATGGAAAAGCGGGAAGCTATAAATGGGAGGGAGTGGAGATAGAGCTTTCCGAGCGTTCAACAGGTTTCATTCACTTATCCGCAAAGGGGGAACTGCTCGCCGTGGAGGGGCAGGGAAAGGTAAGGGTGAATGGGAGGGAAATCGTGAAAGGAAAGGGGCATTTTATTCTTCTCTCCCTTGATGGCAAGAGCATAGATGTCTCCCACTGCCTTCTTCTCATCCCGTTAGAGGTTGGGAGGATTGAAATCGCAAGGAGTGATGAAGCGAAGCTTTTGGGGGAAAGTGGTGAGATAGAGAAGGGAGAATGGAGGAAGATTTCCTCTCCCGAGCTAACCCAAAAGGGAGATAGAATTGTGGTTGAGATTTCGCAGGATGAGAGATTCTCCCTCGTGCTTCTCAGCGATGATATAAGGAAGGCGAGGGGAAAGCTGAAGGAATTGTTGAGACTTGAGTTATCCTCCAAAGTGGGTGAGAAAAAATGAAAAGGTTGATTTTTCTTTTCTTTGTCTTTGCTTTGTTTAATGTAGCATATTGCCTATCCGTGAGGGACCGCTTCATCTGGATTTTCGGCTTTGACTTCCAAAAGGAAGAGGAAATCCAAAAGATAAAGGATATCTTAAATGTGGCAAAGGAAAGCGGTTATAACGGCGTCGTCTTCTCCGCTGGCTTAGATATGTTATGTAAGCAAAACGAAACATATTTCAAAAACCTCAAAGAATTCAGGGATTACTGCAAAAAATTAAATCTTGAATTAATCCCCGCCGTCTTCTCCATTGGCTATGGTGGAGGAATCCTCGCTCATAACAGAAATCTCGCCGAGGGTTTACCAGTTGTTGATGCCCTGTTCATCGTTAAGGGAAATGAGGCGATTTTTACCCCAGATTCCGAGGTTAAAATCCTCAACGGTGGTTTTGAGGAATTCTCGGGAAACACTTTCAAGCATTTCAATTTTCACGACCAGCCTGGGGAAGTAAGCTTTGTTGATACTCAGGTAAAGAGAAGCGGAAATGCCTCTATCCGGTTTGAAAACTTCACGGCAAATCCCTATGGGCACGGAAGGGTTATGCAGGAGATTTCCCTCAAGCCCTATAGATGTTATCGGATGAGCCTGTGGGTAAAAACGGAGAATCTTCACCCTCAAGGTTGCTTCAATCTGCTTGTTTTAGCTGATGATAGGGACTTGGCGCCGAGGACCTTCAACATACCAGCAACGAGTGATTGGACGAAGGTAACGATGGTTTTCAATAGCTTAAAATACAATAAGGTTCGTGTTTACGCTGGCGTTTGGGGTGCGAAGTCAGGGAAGTTCTGGCTTGATGACTGGACGATTGAGGAAATCGGTCCCTTGAATGTTCTGCGGCGCCCCGGGACCCCAGTGGTGGTAAGGGATGAGAAAAGCGGGGAAGTTTACGAGGAGGGCAAGGATTACCAGCCGTTGATTGACCCCAATTTCTCTTTTTGGAACTGGGATAGACCTTCTCTCACGCTCAAAATCCTCCCTGGTGGACGGATAAAGGATGGGCAAAGGTTAAGGGTAAGTTGGTATCATCCAATGGTGATTTATGAATGGCAGGTAACGGTTTGTATGGCGGAGCCTGAGGTATACGAAATCTTTGACCACGAGGCGAAATTGCTGTGGGAGAATCTGAGATATAACAAGGTCCTTTTAAGCCACGATGAAATAAGAATGGGTGGAACTTGCTTAGCTTGTAAGGGTAAGGATATGGCTAAGCTATTAGGTGAAAGCGTGACCAAGACGGTTAATATTCTAAGAAAATATAATCCCAAAGCGGAGATTTACATCTGGTCGGATATGTTTGACCCGTATCATAACGCGAGGAAGGATTATTATCTTGTTGAAGGCGATTTTACCGGCTCGTGGAAATACATTCCCAAGGATTTGATTATCGCGGTTTGGGGCGGTGGACCTCGGGAGAAGAGCTTGGAGTTTTTCTCTCAACAGGGATTTAAAACCTTGATTGCCTGTTATTACGATGCCCCTAACCTTGACTATGTGAAAGGATGGCTTGAGCTTTCAAGGAAATACAAAAATATCACCGGTTTTATGTACACAACTTGGGATAGAAAATATGAACTTGTGAAGGATTTCGCCGAGCTCCTATGGGGTCAAGCAAAATAATCGCTGTTCTCTTTGCTATGTTCTTCGTTATCAATTCTTTAGGGGAAGAATCTCTCGTTGGCTATTGGTCATTTGATGAGGGTAGGGGCTTTCTCGCAAGGGATAGCTCGGGAAACGAGATTAATGCGCTGATAAAAGGAGCGAAATGGATAAGGGGCTTATGGGGTAGTGCCCTTGAGTTTGGAGGTGATGGTGGCGTTTTCATAAATTCCGATTTGCTTGACGGAATGAGCGAACTAACCGTTGCCCTTTGGCTATACATAGAAGACGATAAACTCTCCTCACCGCTTGCGAAAAAGGAATGTGTTTATCGTTTCATTTTCTCACCGGAAGGGGACCATTTCGTCGTTGCTACGACCCAGAACCCTTGGTATAGCGCGGGAACAGTGGTTACCTTCAGGAAGGCTCCGAGGAGGAAATGGTTTTTCCTCGCTGGAACATATTCTCAGGGAACGCTCAAGGTTTTCCTTGATGGGGAACTTGTAGGTAGGCGGTCGGGACTGGCGGGGAATGTGGTTAAAAGCGGTGGACCGCTCACATTAGGTCTTGCTGATGCCCCAAATATAGATAATTTTCGGGGAAAAATAGACGAATTGAGAATATATAGGAGAGCTCTCAGCGAAGAGGAGATAAGAAATCTTTACAATTCCTATTGGGAGAAAAAGTATTTTTCCGCTCTTCCGAGAAGAGGTGGATATTCTATGGGCAAATTCCTTTTTTCTCACGGTCTCGGTGATTGGGAAGGAATAGATGTGGGGGAAATAAAGCTGGAGAAAGACGAGTTGAAGATTGAGGTAAAGGGACAGGAATCCGCTATCGCCAATAACTCTTTATCCGTTCCTTTGGAAGATAGGGATTTCATCGTCCTTAATATGGGAACTTCAAAGGGTGGTGAAGGGAGGATATTTTTCAAGACGACTGGCGGCTCAAGAATGCTCAGCTTTCCCCTTAAATCAGATGGTAAAATGCACACCTATTGCTTAAGGGTCTCAGGTTACAAGGAGTGGAAGGGTGAGTTATTGGCGCTCTCCTTATTTCCCTCCGATGAGGAATGCTCGGCTCGGATAAGGAGCATAGAGTTAAGGGATGCACAATCAGCTCCGCCACAGGTTGAGATTGAATACTTTTTCTCCGATTTGGGGGTGAATAGAGCGCAAAGACCAGTGAAAATCCTTGCCTTTCTCAAAAACAAGGGAGGGAAGGGGAGAATAAAAGCGGAATTGACCACCTGCAAGGGGGTTAAAGTTTTTGGGGAGAATGTAAGATTTTTGGAGATTGAGCCAGGGGAGAGAAAAAAGATAGTGTGGGAGGTGGAAGCGGAGAAAGCTTTAGAAGGAGAACTAAAGCTCAGTGTTTCGGCTCCCAATATGGAGGAGGAGAAGGCAACTTATAGAATCTCCTTTACTCCTCCCCTGAAAATCAGCAAAGCTTCCTATATACCTGAGCCCAAGCCTGCTAAAGCGGATGTCTTGATAGGAGCGTGGAATTGTCCCCTATGGGAGAATACAGATTTATGGAAAACAGTTCTGCGTGACCTTTGGAGGGTGCCGGTCTTGGGATTTTACGATGAGCTTAACCCCGAGGTGAAGGATTGGGAGATAAAATGGGCAGTGGAGCATGGGATACAATTCTTCGTCTTCTGCTGGTATAGAAGGAATCAGGGAAAGGCGCCCATAGAGACGATTTACGAGAGACCGATTACGGAGGCATTGTATAGAGCGAAGTTCCTACCATTCATTAAGTTCACGATTATGTGGGAAAACCAAGCGAGAGGGGTGGCGGGTGTTTCCGATGAGAATGACCTTTTAAGCAATCTTCTCCCTTACTGGATTGAGAGGTTTTTCAAGCATCCGAGTTATCTGAAGATAGATAACAAGCCGGTTCTTTTCATCTATCGTCCGGAATTTCTCGTTGATGATTTAAAAGGAGTGGCGAATGTTAAAAGAGCTTTGGAAAAGATGAGGGAGAAATGCAAGGAAGCGGGATTTTCTGGGTTGATTATAATAGGTGAATATCGTGGATTGGACCCCAATCATCTTAAACTAATGCACGATATGGGATTGGATTACACGAGCGCCTATGTTTGGCCGGTGCCAGGGAATCCGAAGCCGGAGGAAGCGATTCAAAAGCAGGTGGAATATTGGACCAAGACGAGGGATATGAAGATTATTCCCGAGATAATAACCCTCTCTATGGGTTGGACGGGATGGCAAGACGAAGGGAGCATTTGGAAACTTCCCCCTAAGGATTTTAAAAAGCTTTGCCTTAAAGCTAAGGAATTTTTGAAATCGCTTCCACCCTCTCAACTTGGAAGCAGAATGATTTTATTGGATAACTGGAACGAGTGGGGGGAGGGGCATTATATAATGCCCCATAGGGAATATGGCTTCGGTTATCTTGATGCGGTTAGGGAAGTTTTCTGCGACGCTCCCAAGAATCATATAGACCTCATCCCTGAGGATATAGGCTTAGGTCCCTATGAACACAGGGAATTCATAGGGATTGATAAATAAAAAATTTCTTGGAAAAGCAAGAAGATGTATTATTATAAAAACACTTTAATGAAAAGGAGGTTTTCAAAATGAGCAGGATTAAGATTCCACGCTCTGAGTATTACGACAAAGTGCTTGCCTGCTGGTTAGGTAAGAACATAGGAGGCACTCTTGGGACGCCTTATGAGGGGCAGAAATTCGTTCACTGCCTCTCCTACTTTGACCCCGTTCCCGAGAAACCGCTGCCCAACGATGACCTTGACTTTCAGCTGGTTTGGCTGAAGATGCTTGAGGATAGGGGAGTGAAGGTTGAGTTTGCCCATTTCGTTGAGCATTGGCTTAAATATTTATCCAATCATTGGTATGCGGAGTATTCTTTCTGCCTCTATAACTTGCAGAGGGGATTGCGACCTCCTGTTTCCGGGACATTCCAGAACTACTTTGTCGACGAGATGGGCTCTCCCATTCGTTCGGAGATTTGGGCTTGCGTTGCGCCAGGCGACCCCCAGCTTGCCGCCTCTATGGCTTGGATGGATTCCTGCTTGGACCACGCTGGAGGGGAAGGGCAATACGGGGAGATGTTCTGGGCAGCGGTTGAGAGCGCGGCATTCGTCGTAAAGGACCCGGAAACGCTCATTGACATCGGGTTATCTATGATTCCCACATCGTCAAATATTTATCGTGTCATAAAGGAGGCTGTTTGGTGCTACAAGAGCGGAATGAAATGGGATGCGGCAAGGGAGCATATAGTAACGCTCTTCGGACACCATCAACCCTGCAATGCCATTCCCAATCACGGTTTTACGATTCTCGGCTGGCTTTATGGAAAGGATTACGGGGATAAGCTTTGTAAGGCGGTTAATTGTGGCTATGATACGGACTGCACGGGCGCAACTTTGGGTTCCCTATTGGGCATCCTGTATGGGACGGCGGGAATCCCTGAGGAATGGTTAAAGCCAGTGGGGAGGGAGATAATCCTCGTTCCCTTAACTGGGCAGTTCAATCACCCCAAGACGGTGGATGAGCTGGCGGAAAGGACGGTGAAAATAGGGGAGAAATTCTTGCGTGAGAACTCTCAAGTCTCCGAGATTGCCGAGGAAAGCTCAACGCCTCCCAATCTTCTTTCCATCCTCTTTCGCAACGATAAGCCGATGAAGCTTCTTTGTTTTGATGTCCACTCAGCTGTTGAAAAGGTGGGCGATTTAGACATCGTTCTCCATTACAATGGTGAGCCGATAGTTAGGGATGGAGTGGAGAAGATATTGGAGGTGTCTATCCTCAAGGATTGGGCTCCCCAGAGGAAGGGGATAGAGGTAGAGGTGCCGAAGGGTTGGGTTATGTCCGAATTGGAATGGAAGGTTGACCGCTGGCAGTTCAAGGTCTCAACGGAAAATGCTGAGGATAGGAACGAGATAAAGGTCAAGTTGGCGGAGGGTGAGGCGAGCTTTACGATACTTTCCGCGAAGTCAATAAAGATGATACCAGCTGCCCAATCGGCGCCTAGGGAAGGATAAAGAGATAGAGGGGGGCGGAAAGCAAAGCTTTCCGCCCCCCTTTTAATCTAACGCCATCATCCTCAACCATTCAACCTCTACCTTCTTCCCGCTTCCTACTGCGAAGATTATCACCTTGAAGTGTTTCTTCCCCTTCCATCCTGTTGCTTTCCGCACATCGCATTTTAAAACTCCTGTCTGCGAGGTATCTTCGATCAAGCAAACATCCTTCATATCATCCACAGGACGCACCTTCAATGCCCATTGTCCATCACAAGATTTCAAGCTTATGGTTAAAATTGGGTAAGTGTCCAAGTCAACGCTTATCTCCCTCTCCACGGCGGAAAATGGCAAATTTTTCGGACATTCTATTACCGCACCGCAAACAGATTGATAAATCCTCGCTCCGCCTCCCGGCCATCCTTCCCATTTCCCTAATTCCTTGAAAGTGTCTTCAAATCCTATCTCCTCTGCCCTTATCAGCTGGATTTCCACCTCCCGGAATATACCTCTCTTTTCTTTTATAAAAACTGTTCCGCTTTTCCTCGCCCTTTCATCCGCTTTCACTTTCACTCTTATAACTTTCGCTTCATTCTCATTTAACTTCAGATTGATTTTGGCAGGGTAAACCTGGAAACCCTCGGTGGCAATTATTTGCAAGGAACAGTTCCAAATGCTGGGAAATGGATTACGCAGGGAGAGATTAAGAAATTCTTCTTCTCCCTGTTTAAGGTATACCCTTTCTGGCTCAACGACCAACTGTCCCGCTAACCTCGCAGCACACATCATCTCATCCAGCCTCACCGCCTTAAACTTATCGCCCAGTTCATCCATTATCGCTTTATAATAAACGGGGCAATTCTCGCCAACGCCACCGTATACCTCAATGAAGAAAGGGGGTTTGTGCTTCTCAGCTACTCTTCTTATTCTTTCCGCTATCTCCTTCGGCGCTTCTCCGCCAGAGATGTAGAATATGGAGCCATCGGGTTCAATCAATGGGGTGCCATCTTCCAGGTAGATGATTCTTGCCTCTCCTCTTGGGTTCCTCAACATTCCTAATAACTTCGCTATCTCGGCATATCTTGAATAGAGAGGGAGGGACTCCGTTGTGCTCCAGGCATCAATAACTTCCTCATCAGCGATTTTTAAAAAGTGAGCGGTATGTTTGGCAAAGGAATCCAAGTCTGGTAGCTTGTCAATGAACACATAGCCGGCTCCCGAGACCCCAGCGAAAAAGTAATCTTTTGGGGTTGCTGTTGAATAATAAGCCTCCATCATAGCGGGGAATTCAGCAACCAAGATGGGATTCACACCCCAGTTTATCGCCACCTCGCCTCTATGAGGGTTCAGCCATCCACCTGCTTCCCAGCCGGCAACAATCTTCGGGGTATCCCCTTCGTTCGTAACGAAAGCAACATAGTATTTTTCTTCAAGCTTTGTATTAAGGATTGTATGTTTATTTCTCTGTTTAAATCTGAAACCTTTGCTCACCGGGGCTTTGCTATGAAAGCTGAGGTTTGGTGCTCCACAGCACATAACATAATTATTGTGAGAAGAGACCCTGATCGCAAAATCCCCCTCGGGCTCAGCCCAGCCCCAAACTCCCGCAGGCTTGTCCAATTTATCCATTATCTGGTCAAATAATTTCGCATCATCAGGATAACCGGGAATAGGTGTTCCGTATATGGAGGAAGGTTTGTCAGCTGGTGAGAGATTGAAGACGAACATTTTTCTTGAGACGGCGAAATCCAAGCCGATGATTATGCCGGGGTCCCCTCCCAAATTAACATCATCGTGGGAATGTCCCGCACTATATACCATTTTTCTATTACAAAGGGGTAGAAGATTCGCAATAGCCCATTCCCACCATTCCCTATTTGTTCTCTTTTGTTCAAGAAGATTTCTCTTTATAGGAAAGCTTTGGAGAAAAACTTCTTCTTTCAACATATCTGGGGAAACTGGCAGGAGGTCCTCCAACCCAGCATAGGTGCAGGCGATGTAGCGAGTGGCATCTATTTTGGGGTCGTAAATTGCAAGACCTTTTATGTCGCTCTTGAAGACATTGAATAGTTCCTCAAAGGATTCTATCTTTTCAAAGAAAAAGCCTTTCATTTTAGCGTAATAATTCATCCAATTCTCGTCGGAGGGACGCCATTGCCAAAATAGCTCTTTCGTGTCAAGAAAGAGCCGTGGTCCTTTTTTATTGACTATCCCCTGGAGGGAGAATATCAGCAATTGATGGTCGTAATCAAGATTTCTCAGCGGGAAAAAATAAGCATAATGCTTGTTTTGGGGGAAAATTAAAGAGGAAAATAGGGAAATGAAAAGGCAGATTTTAACCGATGGTAGCTTCTTCATTGTCATTCTCTTGTGAGTTTAACTGTTTCAACCCCTTGTAATTCCTTAAGCTTTTGAATGACATCCTGAATACCCTCAAAGGTGGGAATATCCACCCTCAGCTGGATTGAGGCTAAATCGGCTTCAATTTTTAGCACTATATCTCTTATATCTATTCCATAGCTTCCCAAGATGGTTCCTATCTCCCCCAAAAGACCAGGTCGGTTCCTTCCCTCTATCGTTATCACCCTTTCCTGCTCCCTATGAAAAGTTCTCTCCACCCTTTTGAGGAGGACGAGGATAAGGAAGGCGAAAAAAGTTGTAAGGATTGCTCCCGAGTAGAAGCCCACACCAACTGCTATTCCCACTCCTGCTATCATCCAGATGCTGGCAGCGGTTGTTAATCCCCTTACCTCCGTGGGGGTTGACCTAAGGATAGTTCCCGCTCCTATGAAGCCGATGCCCGTCACGATTCCTGAGGCTAATCTCATCGGGTCGGCGCCGACTATGGAGACGGAGACAAGGGTAAGGAGGGTGGCGCCGAGGCAAACAAGCATATGGGTTCTCAGTCCAGCTGGTCTTTGTGCGACCTCTCTCTGCCACCCGACAATCGCTGAAAGGAGAAGGGATGTAAACAGGCGAAGAGCGACCTCTTGAATGGGAACAGGCAGTAAGCTCATAATAAAATTTTATAAATTGGGAGGAAAAAGAGCAATATCAATGATGAAATCGGTTTCGTTGCTGGTATGGGGAAAAAATAGATTTAGCATCTTTCGCTACTTCCTAACCGGGACGAATGCCCAACATTCATCCCGAGAATTGCT
>JBMFMH010000043.1:0-13446 GCA_049970775.1 bacterium
CCGGGCGTTCATCTTTTTAAAGTCGGAAGGAAAGGAACCACGGGTTAAGTCGCTCAATTTTAATCTTTACCCTGTGAAGGGGAGGTATATAATTATTATTATGATGAGAAGGTTTGCGATTGTTTTTCTGGTTTCCATATGTCTTTTTCCCCACTCCATAAAAGAGAAGATAGAGGAGAGATGGTCATCTTTAAAGACATTCCAGGCTGTTCTAGTTGTCAAGCAAGCGAAAACCTCCAAGCTCACGCAGCTCGACCCCGACTACAAGTATCTCTTCAATGCAAGGAAGACGAGCATATATTATCAAGCGCCCCACTTTTTGAGATTAGAGGGAACTCCCTACGGACTGTTGAGGGTGATTTATATCATAAATAGCAACCGCTTCATCGTTTTAGTGCCTGGGATTGGCTACAAGAAGGAGGATAAATTCAGGTCAATTGACCGCAAAACCCTCTCTATAGATTTTGGGATAATTGGTCCCGATTTCTGGAACGATTATTCTCTTAAAGTTGTTGAGGAGACGAAAAACAGCCTGAAGATAGAAGCAACGCCAAAGGATAACGGCAGGAAGAGGATAATCTGGCTTAATCCCGATGATTTATCCATCCAGAGGTCCTGGAAGCTTAACAGTTTAGGAAGATTAAATGTTTCTTATGTTTTTGATGATTTTTATAAAGACCCATCAGGCTTAGTTATACCTAGGAGGATAAAGATGTTTTCACCTGATGGTGAGTTAGTTGCGGAGGGGGAGTTCCAGAGCATCAAGATAAATTCCCCTCTCCCCCCTAATTTCTTCTCGCCTTAAAATGAAAGGAGGTAGCGGAATTGGACCTTTTTGAAGCAATCAAGAGGAGGCGAAGCGTTCGTCTCTTTCAAACTCGTCCTGTTCCTCTTGAGGATTTGAAGAAGATTGTGGATGCGGGAAGGCTCGCCCCTTCCGGCTCAAACCTACAAAAGAGGGAGTTTATAATCATAACCGAGAGAAGCCTTTTAATGCGTCTAAACGATGTCCAACCTGTGTTTGATTGTGGAGGGGCGATTGCTGTGATTGTTGACCAAACGAGATACGCCACCGAAGATGCCTCTGCGGCGATAGAAAATATGCTTCTAGCTGCCACAGCCCTCGGTTATGGCTCCTGCTGGGTGCAAGGAACCCTTATACCCAATGAGGGATGGGTAAAGGAGCTTCTGGGTATTCCTAAAAAGAAAAGGCTTTTTGCCCTTATCCCGATTGGAATCCCTCTCACCTCGGGAGAACAGGCACCGAAGAAACCTTTGGAGGAAATAACTTATTTGAATTACTACGGGAATAAAGAGGGGTTATGAAAACAAATATCCCAGAGTCGTATGGAGAAGGTGTATTTGTTTCGGAGGAAATAGAGGTTTACTTCTCCCAAAAGCCCGGACCACCATCTTCCTTTAAGTGGCGTGGGAAGGAGTTCAAAATCGTTAAATGTAAATTTTTGGGGAGGAAATTGGACTTCGGCAAGCGTTGGTGGCAGAGGCATCACAAGGACTATTACATTGTGGAGGATGATAATCATAATATCTTTCAAATATACTACAACCGAGGTCCACGCAGAAGATACTGGGTTCTTTTGAAAATCATTAGAGCGACGCAAGAGGATTTAATAATTAGATAGGAGGTGAAAATTTTATGCCAATTGCGGAAATAAGCATCTATCCGTTGGGAACCTCTTCCCCCAGCGTTGGCGATTATGTTGCCAATTGCGTCAAAATTTTGGAGGAGATGGGCTTGAATTATCAGATTACGCCGATGAGCACGGTTTTTGAAGGTGAATTGAAGGAGGTCTTCGAGGCGGCCGCCCGCATCCATGAGGTTGCCTTCCAAATGGGTTGTCAAAGGGTCGTTACTTCTTTGAAAATAGACGATAGGAGAGATAAGCCCGCCTCTATGCGTTCCAAAGTGGAAGGAGTGGAGAGAAGACTTGGGAAGAAATTATAAGATTTACGAGGAGATAAAGGAACAACCTCAACGCCTCCAGGAAACGATTGACCGGGAAACAGAAAAAGCGAGGGAAATAGGTGAAGAGTTAAGGAAATTCGCCCCAGAGTGCGTAATTGTAGTTGCGAGAGGAACCTCGGATAATGTAGCCACTTATGCGAGGTATTTGATTCAATATGAAAACCATCTCCCCGTCGCTTCCGCCACTCCTTCCCTTTTCACTTTTTACAACGCCCATCTCAAGCTTAATAGGTCTTTTGTCATTGGTATCTCTCAATCCGGGGAGACACCGGATGTAGTTTACTTCCTTGAGAAAGCGAGGAAAGAGGGGGCATTCACTTGTGCGATAACGAGCACGGAGAATTCTCCGCTGGAAAAAGCAGCCCATTTATCGCTTATAGCTCGCTCGGGGAAAGAGGAAGCTGTTGCGGCAACCAAGACTTTCACTACCTCCCTTCTTGCGGTTGCACTACTTTCGTTTAACTGGGCTGAGGATAAGGCAGGATTGGATGCTGTGAATTCCATCCCCTATCAAGCTGAGAAAATGCTCTCTCAAGCTCCATTAATTGATGAGCTTGTTCAACGCTACACATATGTTGAGTCTATGGCTGTTATCTCTCGTGGCTTTTCCTATCCAATTGCTTTGGAAATAGCCCTCAAGATTAGGGAAACTTCTCTCGTTGATGCCGATGGCTTCTCCTCCGCCGATTTTATGCACGGACCGATAGCAGTGGTCAAAAAGGGCTTTCCTCTTTTCTTCGTTGCGCCTAAAGGAAAGACTTATCAAAACTTGTTGGAGATGGCGAGAGCAATAAAAAGGAAAGGGGCAGAGATAATCGCCCTCACAAATGGAAGCGAGATGGAGAAAATAGCTCATTCCTATCTTCCCATACCATTTGAGGGGGAGGAAACGGTTCTGCCGATATCAATCGTTATTGGTGGGCAATTGTTTGCCTACTTCCTATCCCTTTCTCGTGGACTAAATCCTGATAAGCCAGAAGGATTAAGAAAGGTAACCCTTGTATGGTGAAGCCTGATTTTAGGAGAATGGAAAAGGCTCTCCTTTTGGAAGGGGAGCCTGACCGTGTCCCCTTCATTGAGGGATGGATAGACCATCGTGTCGCTTCAGCATTTTTAGGTAGGCAAATTAGAAACATCGCCGATTGGGTGGAATTCTGGTGGAGGGCTGGCTACGATTTTATCCACATCGTTCCTCCTTACTCTTTCCCCAGCCCACGCCAAGAGGTCTGGTTTAAATATAGCCTCTATGAGGAACAGCCTTCCTCCCGCTCCTGGGTATCCGAACATAAGGGAGCGATTACGACTATGGAGGAATTCTTAGCTTATGATTTTCCCTGTCCGGAGGAAGTGGATTATTCAATAATAAAAGAAGCCAGAAAAGCTCTGCCCGAGGGTATGAAAATCATAACTGGCACGGGTGGTATATTTGAGGAAACTTCCTTCGCTATGGGATTTGAAACCTTAGCTATTTCTTTATTTGACGAGCCAAAGCTGGTGAAGAAGGTGTTTGATAAAGTGGGAGATATTCTCACGGAGATAACGGATATAGCAGCGGAAGCTTGCGAGGATGATTTGGGCGCCCTTTGGTTATCCGACGACATCGCTTACACGGAGGGCACTTTCTTTTCTCCCTCAATTTACAGGGAATACCTCCTCCCTTGGTATAAAAAGTTTGGAAAAATCTGTAAGAAATACGCTGTTCCTTTTCTATTCCATTCCGATGGCAAGCTCTGGGAAGTGTTGGATGACTTAATTGAATGCGGGGTAAATGCGATTCATCCCATTGAGCCGAAAGCGATGAACATAAGGGAAGTAAAAGAAAGATATGGGGATAAGCTGTGCATTTTGGGAGGTTTGAATTTGGACTATCCTCTCTCTAGAGGGACTCCTGAAGAGGTAGAGGAAGAGGTTAAACGGTTGCTTAAAGAAGTTGCCCCAGGGGGAGGATATTGCCTTGGCTCTTCAAATAGCATAACTGAGTATGTGCCCTTGGAGAACTACAAGGCGATGCTTGAAAGCGGTTTAAAATATGGAAAATATCCGATTTCAATCTAGGTTAATCAGGTAGATATGCCAAGGCTTGGTCAACAATTGCCCCCTTCTCGTTTCCTCAGGCTTGTCTAAGGTGATATCCTCCACTCTCGCTCTTGCAGGAAGTTTGTAATTGAAGGATTTAAATGAAAACAAAACTATCATACTCTTCCCGTTCCTCCATTCAACTCCCGTCCAACTTTCACCTTCACCCAATAGTCTTCTTCTCTTCATATAGGGAAGGACCTTATTATAAGCACGATTGATTTTAGAAAGCGCCTTCTTATCCTCATTCGTCAACCTCTCAAGGGAGATAATCCCCAAGATTCCCTTGCTTGCTATTCCTCGGAAATAAGCCTTTTCATCAAAAGCTGTATCGGCGACATAGTAGTAAAGCCCGTATTCCTTTCCCCTAATCTTTGAGAAAAAGGAGGGGTCCCCATAACCCCATCCACCGCTTGATAAACCAAAGGGTCCGCATCCTTCTATATGTATCTCGTTATATCCTATCTCTCGCATAGCCCTCTGCATTAAAATTGTTTTCTCCAGCTGGGATAAGGGAGCAGGTTGGCTGAAATCCGTCAAAATCCCGAATGTAAGAAAGGAATCCTGCCAGAACCCATCAACTCCTAAAGAGCGAATGGATTTATAGCGCTCCATTGCGTAAGAGAAATAGCCTCCAAATAAGCTAACGCCTACTACATCGGGATACCAGGTAACAGGAATTCCCGATGCCTCCTGCGCTACCCATTCAGGATGTTCCAAAAGCAAGGGAGATGAATTTGATAAATGTGCTGGTGTGGACCAGAGGACTATTTTTATTCCCCTTTTATGAGCTTCTTTACAGAGGTGAGCGAGGGCTTCCTCGCCACCCAATGCTTGGCTTATCTCCAGATGCCAAGGGGCGCATCCCGAACCGAAACACTTGCTCCCCTCAAGATATCTGCTTGAGGGATATTCAGCATCGCTCTCCCATATACCACCTGCAAGATAGACAACCTTTATTCCTAAATCCTCTAAAGTCGGAAGTTTTTCCTCCGAGAAACGCCAAAGCCAACTTCTTTCTAATTCTGGCTTTCCCTCTTTCTTGTATTTTTCAAATGCATCATCATATCCCGGCCATAAGAGCGTCGGTTGCGGTTCAATCCTCTTCAAACCGAACATTGAGCGATATTTATCTCCAAGATAGTCAAACACATCCGTCCACTCGTTTAATATGCTCCATTTATCAGGAAAATTCCCCTCTACTGCTAACCAGCATTTAAAGGGCGTCCCACCATTTATTAGCGGAACCGAGGAGCGAACGACTAATTTGTCAAATTCTTTTTCCATTTCCATACTAGCGTAAACAACCTCATCAAAGAAGGAGAGTATCGCCCTTTGATTTCCTCCAAAAAATAGGAATGGCTGAGTCACAGCGAAATAACCCGCTGGTGGGAGATATAAGGGGGTGAGATAATCAAGCTTTTCCTCTCGGAAATCGCCCCACGATTGGTTAATCAAACGCTCACCGCTTTCCCAAATTGCTCTTTCCTCCAGCTTTATTTGATAAAGCTTGCCAGCAAACTTGATATCATTAAAGATTAATCTATATCCTATCCCCTTATATCTATGGCTTCCTATATTCATTTCCAGAGGTTTGAATACCCAATCAAGATTTCCTTCTATATTTCCCGCCTTTATTCTCGTGTGAATCACTATTGAGGAACCTTCTTTTTTCCAATTTTCATATCTACATTCCTCAATCTCCCACTCCTCAACCTTGCCATTCCCCCTTTTTACCCATTCACCCTTCTCAGCTCTTTCCCTAAGGTATTCCTTCCAATCCCTTATCTTCTCCACTCTCCCAGTGAACACTAAGAGATGAGGCAAGGCAGGAAATTCGTTATCCAAAATCTCATTATTCCCTATGTAAAGCATTTTTATTCCTTTTATCAAATCCCCTTCCTTTTCTATTTGGATAGAAGCGCCGAGCGGAAAGGATAAGGAGATTGCTTTGTTGTTAACTACAACTTTAATATTTTTGGGATAGACCCGTGTGGGCTTTCTCACAACAATGTCCTCAAAGGAGAGAATACATTTCCCCGTTGATTTGAAGAAAAATTGAAAGCGATTTTCTCCCCTCTTCAAACGAAGAAGAGGCATTATTGAACGAGCATCCAATTTTGCCGTGATATAAAGGTCAAAAAGCACATTGTTATTCTGACCAACGAACTTGATAAACAAGCTCTTTGCACCGACCAAGGGAGCGGGAAGCTCGGCATTTACCTTTGTTACCCCACCAGGGGGAGAGGATTTCCACATCAATAACCAGTTCTTGCCATCTTTTGAAGCGTATATGTGCACTGCTCTCCCTACTTTTTCCCACTCCCAATCACCGACGGTTGTAGTGAGGGAGCCATCGGGACTGGATAAATTGAGGGATTTTATAGGGAAGGGAAAGGTGAATTTATAAATGATTTCCCCTGTCCACCATAGGATATCTTCGTAGTCATTGAAACAAAGGGAGGAAACATTTAGTTGATATATATCTCTTAGGCATTTGGGAGGTGGAAAAGAAGGAGGCAGAGAAAGAAGATTTTCAATTTTATTTGAAAGCAACTGTTTCCTCCCACGATAATGGCGCAGGAATGTATCAAAATAGAAGAAAGTCGCTGTCCCATCAGGGGAGAAAGAAAGGACGGATTCTGAGGGGAGCTCTTCGGCGAGGAGATAACCATTGAGCCTTGCATCTTGTATTTTGTCGTAGGAAACAAGCTGGAAGGATATATTCATCTCTCTGGGAGAATAAAGCGAAAAATTGTAAGGAGAGGATTTAATCAGGAAACTTGTGTTGGCAAGGGAAAACGAGGCGAAAAAGAGAAAATTAAGAAACCATTTCTTCATTTCCTTAAAAACACCTCCAATTCTTTTCTCCAATCCTCTCTATCAAGGTGAACAACTAATAGGCTTCTTTTCGGCAAAACCTTCTCTAAACTCTCCACTAATTCCTCATTTAATCCATCTGCAAGCAGGATGATTTTCTGATAGTTTCTTTTTGTAATATACCCCTTGTCCTTTGTAATCGCCTGAACAAAGATGGTATGGAAGGGAGCTTTGCCCATCGCAAGGATGACATCGGAAATCAGGAGCAGGTCCTGCGGCGAGCCGTATTGGCTTCTCTTTCCTAAATCGCAGACAACCGCTATTTTGGCATCTGCTGAGGTAACCTTTAGCTTTTTGAATCGCTCAGCGAAATCCCTCAGCACCTCCAAACCGCCTGAAATGGAAAGGTCTTTCTTCCCTTCAGCCCCACCCGGTATGCCCTGCCACCAAGCCCAATAAAATACACCTTGTATCCCCATCCTTTCCCATTGGCTCAAACAAGCCTTCATAACATCTCTATACAAAGCAACAGTGTCAGGCTTTCCATCCTTGAATTCATAGAATTTCCTCAATTCCTCACCGTGTTTCCTCATCCAATCCTCTGTTAGTCCAGCTACTCCATATTCCCCCACCACTACCGGTTTCCCCCAGCCCGTAAACCAACTTGCCCAATTAGCAACCGCACAGCGTTCAGCCTGTTCATAAGGTGTGTTTGGACAATGCATCCCAAAGTAGAAGTGAGGGGAAAGAACATCCACTTCCGGAGGAGTATGCCACAGAGAAGAAGAAGGAAGCCAATTAACCCCTGCTCCCCAATCTTGAATTTCCATAAAGACGAGGCGATCAGGGTCCTCCCGCTTAATAGCACGAGCGCAAGCTTCAACAAGACGATGATAGAGCTCCTCGTTCTCCGCCCAACCGCCCACTGGTTCGTTCCAAGGCACCTCTATACCGGCTACCGTTGGGTTCCCTTTGTAATGACGAGCGAGCCAGGCAAGTGCCTTAGGAACATATATATAGGCTTTCTCCCAGTCAAACTCAACCCTCTCTATTTTCCCCTCCTTCTCCTCTATCCTGGCGAGCCAGGAAATCGCTCCACCGTGCTTACCGCTTCCCCGCAATTGCTCCTGTCCGCCAGCAAAGTATCGCCAAGGGTCAGCGGGAAGCTCGTGAAACTCCAATATAACATAAAGCCCAAGCTCTCCAGCTTTTCTCACAAGGGCATCAAGAAAACGCAAAAAACCATCCTTAAGATTATGCTGACGCATTATCTCGGAGTAGGAGGGATTATCGGGGAAAACATCAGGGGCAGGTTCTATATAGCTCATATTTAGGGGAACTCTCAAGGCATTGAAACCGAGCTTAGCAATAGCTGAAAGGTTCCGCTCCATTTCGTAGATATCTTGAGAAATAGCCCAGCCAAGATGGCTTTCGAAGAGGTTCACGCCGAATAGCCCTATCGGTTTGCCCGTTATTCCATCCAATATCCTTCCCCCTGCCACCTTTAAAGGATGAGGAAGACAAAAGGCTAAGGAAACAAGGAGTGGGAAAAATAAAAGGTAAAGCTTTTTCATAATTTATCTCGCCTCCTCTATTTCTACCATACAACATCCTCTCGGAGGAACATCGCTCCAAATGCTTATTCTTGAACCGTGCCTCTCCCAATTCGCTCCCTTAATTTTTACTTCCTTCTTCGGGTCAAGCTCTATATCCTCCAATTTAACAGAAAAATACTTCCTCTCCCAATTTTCTCCCAAATTAAAAATGTTTACAACCGCACCCTTCCCTTTCAAGCTGTGGATATGAACGGTTTCATCCACACCGAAAAATTTCCCTCGGGTGAAGTATTCCTTCAATCTCTTGTATTCCTTCATAGCATTTTTGTGAGCTTCCCAGACTTTCTCATCCGGATGTTTACCGCCAACCCCAAGATGCCTGCAGGTGGAAGCGAACCACCAGAATTCAAGGCAATTTTCGTTATCCTTGCGCAAATCTATGTGGATGTAAAGAGGAAGTGAGTAAGCGAGATTGTAATAATAAAGGCTTATCGCCCTTCCACTGAGAAGGTCATCCAGGGGGGACCACATATATTCAAAAGCCCATACCTCATCAAACGAACCGGGAAGACTATGAAGATAATAGGTGGGCGCATACCTCTCCGGGACACCGGCGATTATGGGGTCGTGAAGCTCTATGAGAACATTGGGAAATTCCTTGTGAACGAGCTGGCATAGTTTGAGTATTGCCCTACAATGAGCCTCCCTTGTATAAGGGATGGGATGATTATGAGAAGGGTCATAGCATTCTCCCGTGAAGGCGGAGCCATCAAACATAAAGAAAACGACCCCTGCTTTCGCCAACTCTATCAATCTTCTCGCTTTAGTTTCTATGTATTTCTCTGAACCACCACACAAAGAAGGAAGGAGGTTCCCCTCTTTATCCCTTCTCCTGCACTCCAGCGGATATGCGTTCACATCGGACCAGTTTGCCAAAGGCGTATGAAGGGCTACATAAAGCCCGAATCTATCCCTCATAAGCTTGACGAATTCCTCAGCTTTCAACAATCTATCTTCCGCCCAGATGGAGGAAGCAAAGGAAGTATCCCAACCGGGGTCAAGGTATAAAGCCTCACAGCCCATCTCTTTCGCTTTCTCCGCTTCTTCTAATATCTGGGGCAAGGAATAATGCTTCTTTCTGTTCTCGGGCGTATCAGGACCCCACCAGAGGGGATTGTCATAGAGCTCATTCCAATGAATGGGCGGGTTGTAATTAGGAGGAACCGTATGCCCCTTTTCTTCCATAAATTCCCGAAAAGCGTAATAACAAGATTTCCAATCGCCATCAACCACTGCAATGCGTGTTGTCCCGAAGGAGAATTCTTCGCCAGGAGAAAGTTCACTAACTGCTTCAGGGTCTCCATGCCAAATTCCACCACCAGCAAAACGAAGAAGGAACTCCTTCCCCTTTTGAACGACCTTCAAAAGCGAATACTCCATAGCATCATTATTATGTTTTGCGATTAAATATGAGTGATATTTACCCGATATAGCCCAGCCTTCCGCTCCCAATTCATCGGTATAGACTTTCGGTCCATTCCATACAGGACGATACCATCCTTTCCTCCAGAGAATTTCCTCAAAAGGGAATTCCTCATACTCGCCCATCTTCCCTTGCAGAGGTCTCCTATAGGGAATGGAAACGACCCTTGCATTTGCAAACTCGGAACATAATTTACCATTAGGAGCAATCAATCTTTTAAGAAAACCAAATTCAATATTAGGCGTGGATATAGTTTTATTCCCTTTGTTCCTCACCCTTATCTTTTCCTCTAAAAATGGCTTATCGCTTGGCAAGTAAATCTCTTGAATGATTTCTATATCGCCCTGTTCACCAATAAAAATGAATTTGTCCTTTCTCCTTGCAAAATCTTTAAATCTTGGTCGTCCAACTATCTTTTCATTTATGAAATAGTGATAAGGGGCATCGGAGAGGACAACCCCGTTTTTTCTATCCAAAAGAAAATACGGTCCAAACCCATCCTTAGTTTTAATCCTTATCTCAAAATAATCGTTAGAGATGATAATCCCCCCATCCCTTTTCTGGCAAAATGTTTTGTGGTCTTTCTTTTTCCTCGTATATCTTAATGTTGATAAAGCCGAGCGGAAATCACCTAACAAGAAAAACTCCTTCGCTCGCACCAACACATTTTGGGGTATTCCTTTCCTTTCCTCCTTCTCTATCTCTTGCAATGCCTTCCTCGCGTTTGAATCATCAACTATCAAAAATTGAGGCTCTCCTTCCCATATCTTCAACTCATTTGAATATAATGAAGCTTTCACTAAATATACCCCATCTTTTATATCGCTGAGCGAGAAACTCACCTCAACCTTCTCTTCCGTTGCCCTCAAAATGCCACTTGTTCTCTTCAATTCCTCACCATCTTGGGTGGAGATGCTCACTTCATAACCTATATCTCCCATATGAGGCACTTCCAGCCGAACCTTTGCGATATCCCTCTTTTTATAGGCGAATTTGTCCAGCGTCAATCTAATGCCTGGGCGGTAAAAAAGATTGGCAAGGAGAATCTCGCATATTCCATTAGATGTGATTTTCAGTCTTCCATTTGCTGATGGTGGATGGAAAGCTTGCCTTTCCATAAGCACTTTGCCTTCTTTATCGGTGATGATAAACAAGGCGAATTCCCTAAAATTCCGGATGCGAAAACGAAGCCACTCGTTTTCTATATCGGGAAAGACAAAGGACCATTGGTTCCCCATCTCCTCCACGGGCAATGTATAGGAGATTGCAGGCGTTCCCTTTAGGATATAGATATCACCTGCTATTTCGTAGTCGGCATTATCAAGGAGGAAATTGGTTTTTAGGAAGTCGCCGAGGAGAAAGAGAAAGTGGAAAGGCTCGTTGAGAGAAAGGGAAATGCATTCCTGCTCAAAAGAATGAGGGAATAACTTTTGGAAAAGGGAAAGGGGAAGATGGGGCTCTTTGGGCAAAGGAACATTTATCCTTGGTATCTCAAATAGATATATAGCGTCATAGGCAACCCAGGAACCGGAAGATAAGGAGATAACGAGTTCGTTTTCACCTACCTTCAAGTCGTCTTTCTCTATTGGAAAGGCAACGACTTGCTCCTCACCTTTTTCACCGAAAAAAGCCTTACCCGCCCCCGCCCGCACCTTCTTTCTCCCCACCAGCTTTTCGTTGAGATGAACTTCCATAAAAGGTGGGAGGGATTCATGGACATCAGCAAGGGCAAGGAAAAGAAGAATTTCCCCTTCCGGTTTCTTTGAGATGTTGAATTTTATTCTGAAGCTATGATGGGGGTCCCCACCCCAGAGCGTATCCGCCTCATTCGGATGGATAAAAGGGAACTCTTTGGGCTCGCTTTTCCCCACTATATAAACTGGGTCCTGGGGAAATTTTTCCTTGAAGCTCCTCGCCTCAGAGGGAGCAAGGGCGAATTCATTATAGGAAAAATCAAGCTCTCCTACCTGAAAGATGACTCTCCAATCATTAGGTATCAAATTGCTCATTGAGTTCACCTCCTTGAAAATAAAAATGAAAAGAACGAGCGGGAGCAGGCGTGTTTTCGGATTCATCGCTTAACATTATTTTTTATAACCCATTTATCAGATGATAAACCCCCTTTTTCTACCCCGGTATAAGCGGACGGGAAAATGTTGTTCGTGATAATAGCTGTTTTTACTTCCTTCCCGATTTTAATTGCCGGGGCGTTATCATCAAAGTCGCAGCCGTTTATCAGCAAGCTCTCTATTTTCTCCACATTAAGAGAGAAAATCTCTGGGCGTGGGAAGGCACCTCTAAAAGAGGAGCCATTAACATTTAGGTTCTTAGCATCCTTGACCCAAATACAGGGTTCCCCATTGGATTGCATATAAACGCCGTTCACCCTTACATCCGCTCCTTCGTTCTCAATATAAATGGAACAATGGTGATTCCATAGGTCGCCTCCCAAGATATTCAATTTCACAGGACTTCTTATTACATATCCTCTGCTACAATAATCAGTGGCGCAGTTGACGAAAGTCCCATAAGTGGAGCCACCTCCTTCTCCCTCATCCGTCTCAAATAGATAAGCGATATTTTCGTGAAACACGAAACAGTTGGAAAGATGTATCTCATCGTTTCTTCCCAACTTGAACCCGATGCCTCTCGTAAGAGAAGTGGGGCTTGCTGGGCTCCAAATGTGAATGAGCTCCAGTGTTGCGACATCGTAGGTGCGGGTTAGATAGACAGCGATGTTGTGGCATTGAGCTATGAATACATTTCTCATTTTTAATCTCCCTATATTGTTCTTTCCATCAGCGATAATACCGTCGTAGCAACCGTGAATTTTGATATTTGAGATATTTATCCCCACTCCAGAGAGGAGGATTGTTGGTGGAAAGGGCTGCGGGACGGTTGGTTTATGTTCATATTGGAAGCAAAGCCCCGTAAGGGAAGAGGCTTCAAGCGCGTGAATTGCTGGACCATCAAGATGGTCAATAATTAAGACGGGAAGAGCATCGGCATCAGCGTTCCAGGCACCCTGTGGATTACCAAGCAAAGTTCTCTGCTTAACTTCAATCGTTTCCTTAAGGCGATATCTACCGGGAGGAAAATAGAGGATTCCATTTACGGGCGTTGCCTCAAGCGCCTTCTTCACGGGTAATGTGTCATCGCTTACCCCATCGCCTTTCGCTCCGAAATCCTTCACATTAACGATTGTGTTTTGCGATAAGGCTGACAAGGAGATAAGAATCGTAATCGTGATAAGGATTAAGAACGACCTCATTTTCTCCTCCTTTTGCCTTTAAGTTTATTCTCAATTGTAAAGTTTGAAAAGAACATCTCCTATGAATTTCTTTGAAGAGCTATTAACCATTTATGAGGGCGAGAGCGATGGGCAGGTTCAGCTTCAAAGCCTACGGACTCTCTCTGAGAGCTATTGCTCCTTTACGGGGCACCTTATAAAGGTCATTGATGCCAAAGGCAACGCCACTACCGAATAGGAAAATTGACGAAAAAGACATTGCCTAATGGTAGAT
>JBMFMH010000044.1:0-13190 GCA_049970775.1 bacterium
AGACCCCTCTTCCACAGCGACTTTGCTATACTTACCATGTTCTTTACCCAACAAATGTTTTCTCTCCCCTCTAATGGATGCTTTAATGAATTATGCAACAAAGCCGAAAAAGACTTGAAATAATTCCTTTCAAAGAATTTTCCTCATTTACGAAGAGGAGGATTTATTTAAGCTTTACAGAAAGTAAGGAAAATATGTTTTTATTCTATTTGTTCAACAAAACTTCCTTTTTTATTTTACTTTCTTTCCTGCTCGTTAGCAAATAAAATCCTCGCCTTTTCCTCTTCCACTTTCGCTGAGGCGGTATCGCCAAGTTTATTATAGGCAACGCTTAAATGATACCTGACCTCCCAATTGTCGGGAATCATTTCCACAGCTCTCCTCAGTAGCCTTAAGCCTTTCTTCACCTCTCCCAATTTCACATACGCCCAGCCTAAACTATCCCATATCTCGGGTACTAAAGGCTTCTTCCTAACCGCTCTCCTTAAAAGCACCACTGCTTCTTCTAATCTCTTGTTTTCCTCTACCCAAAGATAGGCGAGAGCGTTCAAAGCATAGGGATTGGAAGGTGCCATCTCCACAGCTTTTTCAAAGGATTTCTCCGCCTCTCTTCTTTCCCCCTTTTCAAGCTGGCAATGTCCAAGAAGAAAGTAAGCCACGAAGCTCGGCTTGTTTTTTATCGCCGACTTCAACACTTCCTCCGCTTTATCCCATCTTTCCATCTGCATATATATAGTTGCTATTTGAGTTGCTATCTCGCTTTGCTGGGGGTATTTACGCAGAGCAAGAGCGAATTCCTTCTCCGCTTTATCTTTTTCCCCCTGGAAAAGATAATATCGCCCTATGAGGAATTCCCTCCATTCATCTATGGGAACGGAGCGAAGATAATCGTATAAAGAAGCGAAAATCAAAAGAGCAATGATAAGCGAAATAACCTTCCTCATTTTTTCACCCCTAAAACAACCCTATCTACCTTGCTCAAATCCTGGAAAATCTCTACATCCTTATAGCCATTCTGCAATAGCAGTTCACTTACCCGTTTGCTTTGTCCTTCACCTACTTCCAGCATCAAGAGTCCCTTCGGAAGGAGGATTTCCCTTCCACGCTTTATTATCTCTCTTATAACCTCTAACCCATCCTTACCCCCATCAAGCGCACTAGCTGGCTCATATAAACGAACCTCCAGGGGGAGGGTGGGTAAAACAGAGGTGGGGATATAAGGCGGATTGGAAATGAGGCAGATAGCTTGGGGCAAATCGGTGTTTTTAATGTCTCCAAGCTTGAAAACGACCCTGCTGGCAACCTGATTTTTCCTAGCATTAATTCTCGCCAAGGCTATAGCTTCCTTGCTTATATCTATGCCAATTATTGATAAATGGGGGCAAAAGCGAGCGAGGGCGATGGCTATCGCTCCGCTTCCCGTGCCAACATCTATGACAATTCCTTTCTTTTCCTTCAATTTATCTATCGCTACCTCAACGAGAATTTCCGTTTCAGGGCGAGGGATGAAAACTCCCCTTCTAATCACCAGTTGAAAATCCATAAAAGGATAACTGCCGGTTATATAAGGGAGTGGCTCGTGCTTCTGTCTGCGCTTCAAGAGGAAGCGGTAATAGGAGAGGATTGGTGGAAGGATTGGTTTTGGGAAAAGGGAAACGAGCTCCTGATGGGAAACGGAAGCGGCGCACTGGAGGAGAAGTCTTGCAGAGATATGAGGGTCAGGGACAGCTTCCTTCCTCAGGAGGCGCAATCCCCAAAGGAGTGCTCTCCTGAATGTTAGAGGTCTCATTTCTTTTCCGCAGAAAGGGTTTTTTCTTGGAGGGCTAAGGCATCTATAATCTCGTCCAAGTCACCGTCAAGGACATCATCAAGCCGGTGAATGGTTAACCCTATGCGATGGTCTGTAACCCTGTTTTGGAGGAAATTGTAAGTCCTTATCTTTTCGCTTCTTGCTCCCGTGCCTATCTGAGCTCTTCTTTGTGCTGCCAGCTCCTCCTCCTGCTGGCGTCTCTTCATCTCCAATAGGTGTGCTCGCAGAGTGCGTAATGCCCTCTCCTTGTTTTGCAATTGGGAGCGTTGGTCCTGGCAGACAACGGTAATCCCCGTGGGAATGTGGCGGATTCGCACGGCGGTTTCGTTTTTCTGCATATGTTGACCTCCTGGTCCAGAAGAGCGGAAAGTCTCTATCTCCAAATCCTCCTCTTTAATCTCCACCTCAACCTCCTCAGCCTCAGGCAGAACAGCAACTGTTGCGGTTGAAGTGTGAATTCTGCCACCGCTTTCCGTTTCGGGAATCCTCTGCACCCTATGAACTCCGCTTTCATACTTCAATCTGCTGTATGCTCCTTTCCCCTCCACCGTTATTATCGCTTCCTTATATCCTCCCAATCCAGTCGTATTAGCGTGAATTATCTCCGCTTTATAGCCGTGTCTTTCCGCGTAGCGAAGATACATCCGCACAAGGTCGGCGGCGAAAAGCGCTGCTTCCTCCCCTCCCGTTGCTGCTCTAATCTCAACTATAGCGGTTCTATCGGCGTAAGGGTCAGGGGGAAAGACGAGGGAAAGAATTTCCTCCTCCAACTTCTCCCTCTCTTCTCTCAGCCTTTCTATCTCTTCTTCCGCTAAGGGGCGCATTTCTGGGTCATCAAGAAGTTTCTTTGTTTCGCTTTCCTCCTCCAGATTCTTTCTGTATCTTTCATAACGAGTTAGTATCTCTTCCAGCTCGTCAAATCGCTTTGATAGCTGACGCATCTTTTCGCTATCGGAGGCAACAGATGGCTTTGCCATCTCCTCCATTATCCTCTCATATTCCTTTCTCATTTCCTCTATTTTCTTGATTACTTTCTCCTCAAGCAATTCCCACTACCTCCTTCAACGCTGCAATTGCAACCTCCAGTTGCTCCCTCGTTGGTTGTTTCGTTGTAATCAATTGAAGAAATATACCGGGAACGAGGAGAAAGTGAAAACGCTCGTCCCGCAAGGCGAGGTATACCAACTCAAAGGCTATCGGCAAGGAAAGGGGGAAAAGAAGAGTTTTGCAGAAGAGGCGAAGAGGAAGGACGAGATTCTGAAAAGGAAGGTAAAGGAAGAATAGGAGAAGGAGAGCGAGGGCGAAGAGAATCGTCCCGCAACGAATGTGGATTGTAGGATATGATTGAAGTCCTTCTGGCGTAAGCTCTGCTTCATCCTCAAATCCGTTTATCGTCTTATGCTCCGCACCGTGATATTGTAAGAGGCGCTTCCCTGAAGGGGAAAGGGAGAAAATCAAGAGGAAGGAAATCAAGAGGACTATTCGCAAAAGAGCTTCAAAAATGCTACCGAGAAGAAAATGATTGGGGAAGAAGGAGCGGGAAAGGAGGTCTGGTAGGAGGAGCAAAAGCAGGAAAGCAAGAAGGAAATTGAGGAAAATTTTTCCTATCAGCCCTCTTTCGCTGGCGAGTTTAGCGGATATAAAGTAAGCCCGCAGGGACATAGAAAGGGAAAGGAGAAAAGCCAATATCCCTCGGAGGAAGGGAAGTCTTGAAAGAAGAAAGCGGTGGGAAAGGAAGGAATTAGGGATGAAGGATTCCTTATATACGACGATGTCTTCTCCCTTCCTGCAGGCGATGGCATATCTGTAAGGGGAAAAAATCATCACGCCATCCAAAACAGCGGAACCTCCGAGGAGGAAATTGCCCATTTCACTTATCTTTTTCCTTTCCCTCCTTTACTAACTGGGATACTACAGGATGGCAACGCCAGCACATATCCACCCTTATCTCGGGCTTAGTTGACATAGTTTTAAAAGTGTAGCCACAAGCACAAATAACCACAGCGGGAACATATTTAGGGTGGATATCCTTCTTCATTTTCTGCAAACACCTCGCTTCTAAAATTCTTCATCATTAAAAAATTATACAGATTGAAGCCCTATTTTCAAATGATATCCAAATTTTTAATTTCCCTCTCATAGAGGGATGGCGGACGAAGCTGTGAATTGCGGTGCAATTCCCCCTCGCAGCGAAGGCTCCGCCTTCGCTCAAGAGTCCGACAGGGTGTTTTCATCCTTGCGAGCGTGAGCTTTGCAAAACATCGTTTAAGCAAACAAGAGCCATGCCGGATTTACAAAATTTTCGGCTATGTTTCTGGTATTAAAAAAGTAAACAACCTCGGACACCCTTCTATATGAAAGGCACTCGTCTCCCTATATACAGAAATATAGATTCTTCCCAGCTTTTCTTCCTTGATTTATAATTTTAAAAAACTGAAAAGGGAGCTGATAGATATGAATGAGGAAGAATTAAAGAAGCTTTCTCCATCATACTTTCACCTTCGCTTGATGGAAAGAGCGAAGAAAGCCCTTGCTTTCTCCCCAGATGTTGATTTCAAAAAATGGCAAGCCAAGTTGAGGAGAAAGTTGAAGCAATTGCTCGGACCGATTTATAAGGATGAAGGACCGGTTGAATACGAGGTTTTGGAAGAGGAGGAAAAGCCCCAATATTCCCTTAAGAAAATCGCCTTCTACAACACCCCCGATGTCTTGGTGCTCGCTTATCTCCTTACTCCGAAGGATAAAAAGGAAAAATATCCCGCTATGGTATGTCTTCAAGGTCATTCCCCGGGTGCTCATATTTCCGTTGGGCGAGCATATAATAAAGAGGACGAGGAAAACATAGCACAGGATCGGGACTTCGCGATCCAAGCAGTGAAAAACGGTTATGTTGCACTTGCCATTGAACAGAGGGCTTTTGGAGAAAGAAGGGAGAAGCTGCAGGAAATGCTCGCTCCTCATACCTGCCATGATGCGGTTATGCACGCCCTTATGCTTGGGCATACTTTCACAGCGGAGAGAATCGCCGATGTGATGCGTGGGATAGACCTCCTCTACCAACTTCCCTTCGTAGATAAAAGAAAGATAGGCTGTATGGGGGAATCGGGTGGTGGAACCGTAACTTTATATGCCTCCTGCGTTGAACCAAGGATTTCCCTTTCGGTCGTCATATGTGCCTTCTGCACATATGAGGATTCCCTTATGAAAATCTATCACTGCGCGGATAACTACATTCCCGGTGCGCTTCAATATTTTGGGGAGGAGGATTTGGCTGGCTTGATAGCGCCCCGACCGTTCATCATCGTTGCTGGTGAGCAGGACCCCATCTTCCCAATAGAAGGAGTAAGAAAGGCATATGAAAAGGCTAAGATGATATATGAAAAAGCGGGATTCCCTGAAAGGGTTCAGCTTGTTGTTGGTCCGGGTGGTCATCGTAATTACGCAGACCTCGCTTGGCCGGTTATAAACAGGTTGATGGCTGGTGTGTAGATATGGTTTTGAATAAGCTGTTGGTCAATAGAATTAAGAGGATTGTTCTTCTCCTTTTCTTCTTTTTGCCCTTTGCCTTCTCTCAGAGGGAAATTCCCGAGAGCGTTCAGGGGAAAGCGAAGCTTGTTGCCGAAAGGATTAGACCTTGCATCGTGAAGGTATTTGCGGTAATCCCTGAATTTATGCAAGGGAAGGAGATAAAGATGGAGGTAAGCGGTAGCGGGACGATAATTCATCCTGATGGCTATGTTCTAACGAATTACCATGTTGCGGGAAAGGCAAAATATGTTAGATGCTATATGGCGGATGGAGAGAAAATAGATGGTGAATATTACGCCGGCGACCCCTTGACGGACCTGGCGATAATCAAGCTGAAATCAAAGAGGAAATTCCCAACCGCTGTCTTCGGCGACTCCTCAAAGTTGAAGGTAGGGGATTGGGTGATAGCAGCGGGAAGTCCTTATGCCCTCTCTCAATCTCTTACCCTGGGAATAGTCAGCAATACCAAGCTCGTTCTCCCCGAGATATTCTCAAGGGAAGAGGAATTAGAAATAGGAGGAGAAAATGTCGGAAGTATGATAACCTGGATTGGGCACGATGCACCAATCTATCCAGGGAACTCCGGAGGACCGCTTCTTAATCTTGAAGGGGAAATAGTGGGGGTGAACGAGATAAAGATAGGTTTGGGTGGAGCGATACCTGGCAACATAGCGAAGAGGATAGCGGAGGAATTGATAAAAAACAAGGAGATAAGAAGAAGCTGGCTGGGAATAGAAATACAGCCCTTGCTTGCTTCTTCAAATGCTAGGGAGGGAGTTTTGGTTTCCGGGGTAGTAAAGGGCTCCCCCGCTGAGAAGGCGGGAATTCAAGCAGGGGATATAATCCTGCAGATAGGGAATAAAAATGTGAAGGTGCTAACGGTTGAGGATATTCCTGATTTCAACCAGTTGATTTCCCAGCTTCCCCTGGACAGTTATGTGAGGATTTTATTATTAAGAAAGGGTTTGAAAAGGGTTGTTTTCCTTAAGCCTGTGAAGAGGGAGAGGAGTTATTACGAGGTAAAAGAGGTCAAACGCTTGGGAATAACGGGGAGGGATATCTCCAATCTTGAGGCTATAAAGCTAAGAAGGGATTCAACGGAAGGGGTTGTGGTAACGGGCGTTAGACCAGGAGGACCCGCTGGGGAAGCAAAGCCAGCCTTGGCAAGAGAGGATGTGATAACCGAGTTAAATGGGAAGAAGATAAAGAATATGGAGGAATTGGAAAGAGCCCTAGGGGAGATAAAGGGAGAGGCATCTGTTCTCGTGCGATTCGAAAGGAAGAAGGAGAAGATGCTCACGGTTGTCAAGCTAAAGGAGGAGAAGGAAATGGAAACCCCTCCTTATGCCAAGAGAGGTTGGTTGCCCATAGAGGTGCAAAGCCTAACGGATGACCTGAGGGAGAAATTGGGAGTGAATAAGCGAGGGGTCATTGTAACCGAGGTTTTCACAAAAGAGAAAACCTTTCCCCTCAAAGTGGGCGATATAATAGTGGAGATAGATGGGGAAAGCCTGCCGATAAGGTCGCCTGCGGATAAAGCGGTCTTCTTTGAAAGGCTGACGGATTATCCCGTTGGAGAAGAAGTGGAGCTTACCTTGATAAGGGATGGGCAGGAAACGAAGGAAAAGGTAAAGCTGGTCGCTGAGCCGAGGGGGAGAGACGAGGTAGCCAAGTTTAAGGAGCCGACCATTGGGATGACGGTGAGGGAGTTGTGTTTTGAGGATATAAAGGATTTGGAGGAGGGAAAGGAAGGGGTGATAGTTGAGGGGATTGAGGAAGGAGGTTGGGCTTCCCTTGCGGGATTGGGAGTGGGCGATATAATCCTTGAGGTTAACGGAGAAAAGGTAAAGGATTTGGTGGCGTTTAAGGAAATTATAGAGAAAGTGAGGAAAGAGAAAGGGAACCTTATTTTTTATGTTGAAAGGGATACTCAGCATCGTTATATTGAGATTAGGAAACAAATTTGGGAGGTGAAAGAATGAAAAGGATAGTTTTGTTAATTGGATGTTTATTTTTTGCGCTAGGGATTTTTGCTCAGAACGAGAAGGAACAGGCGAAGCAGATAATAAATGCCCATAAAAACGCCGTTTTAACCGTCAGGGTATTGGTGAATGAGTGGTTCGTTTCTCAAGGGCAAGAATCAAGCAAAGAGGAGACGAAATACGAGGCTATCGGGACAGTCATAGATAAAAACTCTACCATCGCTACCTCGGCCTCATCAGTTGACCCCTCAAAGGCTTTCCAGCAGATGTTCGGGGAGAGAGATTATCAGATAAGAAGCGAGGTAAGAGGAATCAAGATAATCCTTCCCGATAACAAAGAGGTAGATGGGAAAATAGTCCTGCGAGATGATAAGTTAGACCTCGTCTTCATAAGACCGGTTGATAAAAGCGTTCAGCTGGAATATGTTGATTTAGATGCTTCCTCTGAGCCGGAATTGATTGACGATGTGATAGGAATCCAGAGGCTGGGGGAGGAGCAGGATAGAGCCCTCTTCGTTTCTATTTCCAAGATAGGAGGGATAGTGAATAAGCCGAGGAAATATTATCTGCCAATGAGTGCATTTACTCCTGGTAGCCCTGTATTCACTTTAGATGGCAAAATCGTCGGTATATGCCTGGCGCTGATAAGAAAAATGGAGGAATCGGAAACTCCCTTCGCCCCCGGTATGTTCTTTTCCTTTATGAGAGGAGGACCTTTCAATTTGGTGATTCTTCCCGCAAAAACCGTTAAGGAAAGCGCAGCTCAAATCAAAGAATGAGAACCTCCTATGAAATGGTTTGCTGAGGAAGAAATAGAGGAAAGGAAGGATTTTCTAACTCGTCTTTGGAAACTTGAAAAGGTTGATAGACCGGGTTATATGTTGAATGGGTTCGTGTTTGGAGAGGAAAACGACCCCGATAGACCACCTCCCATAAGCACAAGAGAGTGGTTTATGAATTGGGAGTTGATGCTAAAGTCTCAGCTTTATGATATCAAATTGCGCAGTCAGCTCAAGGACGATTATATTCCAAATCTCTTTCCTTACCTTGGAACGGGAGTTTTAGCCTCCGCATTCGGCTGCGAGATTATCTATCCTGAGGTTGAACAGCCTTGGACCAAGCCCATCGTTTACAATCCTGAGGATGTTTATAAATTAAAGGAACCGGAACCGACAGATGGTCTCTTGAAGGATGTGCTTGATTTAACTAAGTTTATGGTGGAGAAAACGAAGGGAGAATTGCCCATAAGAATGACGGACATCCAAGGTCCCCTTGATACCGCCTCCCTCATTTGGGAGTATTCCTCATTCTTAACCGCTATGTATACTGCTCCTGAGTCTGTTCATACCCTTTTGGATATGGTAACAGAGCTAATTATAGATTTCGTGCCGATGCAGAAAGAACTTTGCGAGGAATTCATCCCAAACCATTGTCCGGGAGTTTGGGTTCCCGAGGATTGGGGGATTTCAATCAGCGAAGACCTTGCAGCTGTTGTTTCTCCCCGTCTTTATGAGGAATTTGCCCTGCCTTATAATCAGAAGCTTGCCGAAGCCTTCAATGGACTTCACATCCACTCCTGCGGAAACTTTGCCTTCAATTACGAGAACTTAAGGAAGATTGATAAATTAAGGGGGGTTGATATGGGTGTAACGGAAACAGATTATCCAAAAGCGGTTGAGATTTTGAAGGATAAGTGCTTACTAATCCCAAGGATTGGGTTTATCGGATTGGACAGGATAGTGAATTTGCCCTCAACGAATGAATATCTTGACTATGTAATTGAGAACTCGGATGATGCAAACATCTTCGTTTTCATAGATAAGTTCGGGGAAAATGTGGAATTGGAGAAACTGAAGGAAAAATATCGCTGGCTATCGGGAGATAATTCTTAGATGCCCGAGGGCATTCGCTCCACTATCCCAGACCTACTTATGGCTTTCTCAGGCGCCTTAGATTCTGCTTGCCCGGAGCATCCAAATCATCATAAAATAGTCGCCTATCTATCTTTGCGCATAGCAGAGGAAATGGGGCTTTCTCCAGTGGAGAAGAGCAACCTTCTATCCGCATCCCTCATTCACGATGCGGGTCTTCTCTTAGTCCTTTCAGAGGAATTGCGAAGGCAGGGTTTCACACCGGAGATGGCTAGGATAATTCTTTACCATCATGCGAGTTGGGAGGATGTTAAAGACCCTAACAAAAACTATGTTCTCAAAGCAATTATGAAATTTACCTCGGAGGAAGTTCCTTTCTCGAGTTTCATCCTTCATCTCGCTGACATAGTGGCTATTTCCTTGGACCCCTATCGCTTCGTTCTTCAACAGGTAGAGGAAATAAATAGAAGGATAAAAGAAACAGCGGGGAAAAAGCTACCTAGGGAGGTAGTGGAAGCATTTTTAAAAATATCAACCAAGGAACATATATGGCTTGAGCTTTTCTCACATCATCTTAATTCTTATGTTTACAATTTTTTTCCTCCGCCTGTTAGTATTCTGAATACCCGGGATGTTCTTTCATTTGCAGAATTGATATGCGATTTCATAGATTTTAAAAGTCTCTTCACAGCTGTCCATTCACGAGGCGTTACCGAAACTGCGGAGATTTTGGCACGCTTTTTTCAATTCTCTGATACCGACCGGGAGATGATTAAAATCGCCGGTTATCTTCACGATTTAGGCAAACTTGCTATCCCCGTTGAGCTGTTGGAAAAGCAGGATAAATTGGGCGAAGAGGAATTCCAGCTTATGAAGGCTCACGCCTTCTATACATACGAGATATTATCGGACATAAAGGGTTTTGAAACAATAAGGGAATGGGCAGCCCTTCACCATGAGCGCCTGGATGGTTCAGGGTATCCTTTTCATTTAAAGGGGGAAGACCTTTCATTAGGGGCAAGGATAATGGCTGTTGCCGATGTCTTCTCCGCCCTCCGAGAAAAGCGCCCCTACCGCCGAGTTATGGGAAAAAACGATATCGCAAGAATTCTCCAAAAACAAGGGGAAGAAGGCAAATTGGATAGGGAGGTAATTTCTCTCCTTCTCTCTAACTATGAAGAGATAGATTCCCGTTTTTTAGATGTGCAATTCGCTTCTTACACTCGCTACCAGAATCTTTGGAGCTACCTCATCTCAATTTTAGCTCCCAGAGAGTTATAACCTCTCAATATTTAAGGTAGAAGCCTTTCAGCCCTCAATCTTCCCCATAGATTTGCTGTTCTGAAAGCTTCCGCATAAAGAACACCACATTGAAGACCCCTGAATTTAGCCATTGTCTCTATGAGATTAACCGGGTCCGCTTGGTGATGCCCGCTTAACCATTTATATTGGCTTTCGTGGCATAAAAGCATCCTTTTCTTTATCTCAAAGAAATCAGTAATGTCCACATAATCGGTTGGTTCAAAGCCGATTCCGGCGAGGGTATCCATATAATAGATAGGAACTATCGCCTCATACGCTGGTTGTTCCGTCTTGAACAAGGGGAGAGTCGCCGTGAAGGAGGCTTCAAAAACAAGCTGGGAAGTGATGGTATGGTCAGGCATATAATCGTTTGGGCTATGGGTTATTATGATGTCTGGCTTCGCCAATCTGATGATATCCACAACCTTCAGGCGCATCTCTTTAGTAGGATAGAGGTCTAAATCGCCAGCGATTGGTCCCAAGACCTCCGCCCCTATCAACTCTCCAGCCTTCTTTGCTTCCTTATCCCTCACCACTGCAAGTTCTTCCGGCTTTATATCCCTACCCCCCATATTCCCACTGCAAAGATGGGCCATAATCACTTCATCTCCTCGCTTGGCGAACTTCGCGAGGGTTCCACCACAAAGTATCTCAAGGTCATCTGGATGAGCACCTATTGCCAAAACCCTCATTTTTTACCTCAATTGCATTCTGGTGTTAGTGGACCTGCTAATTCTTTGAGAAAGAACAACTTTCCGGGAAGAGTTGGCATAAAGCTGCTGGGAACCCAGATATCTGGACCATATCGTAAAGTAACCCAAAGGCTCATCCCTTGCCACATCATTCCTCTACCGAGCGCTCCATCCGCGCCACCGATTATCTTATCCGCTTTGAGGAATATCCCTGGTCCAATCGTATTGGCGAAGCAAGGAACGAGGGTAGTCCTGCTTTTGAAGCTCGTTATCGCGTTTTGCTCAATTGTTAGAGGGTGTAGCTTAGCCCCTAAGCGGTAATCCTGTTTTCTCCATTCCTCTTCCGAGGGGAATTCCTCGGCAAAATGGGGTTCCCAGAAGGCGATGTGGAAGACCCTCCCTATGCCAAAAACGAGCACCATCCTTCCACCTTCCTCCCTTAACTCCCCAATCTTCTCGGGATATTGAGGCAAGAGATGCTTGGTTGCGAAAAATCTCTGGGATTCCGGCACTGTTAACTCGCCCAACGGTCCGTAGAAGGCGTTTTCCATAGCGTTTTGAAACGCGCCAGGAGCGGTTGGAGGGAGGGTGTTGCCTTCCTTATCGCTCCATTCATCCATATTGAAGCCGTAGATATGTTTGCAATCCACTCCCCATTCCCTGAGAAAATACACAACCCATTTATACATTCCCATAGGACCGACGGGGAGGATGAGGATGAGTTTCTGTCCTCTTTCCTTCGCCTCACAAATCTCCACCGCTATCTCGTGCCCCATCTTCATATTGAACTCCTCAAGGGTTTCGCAAGGAACTGGTTGAAAATCCCTATGCCACCAAGTTTGCCTCTCCGTGATTGTCTCGGGTGGATTTGAACAGCACCTATCTATTTTCGCCAAATCCCATCCCTTTGGGAAGAAATCCTCCAAAAGGGAGCCCTTGATTGTGCTGAGCAGATTCATATCAATCTCCTCCTTATCATTGTTTCTTAAAGATAAAAACCTCTTCCTTTTTAGAACGCAAAACAATCCTTCCATTCGCCGCTGTGACCCTGTCCCTTCTTTCCTCAATGCATTTCACTGGGTCAAGATATCTTGCCTCAAAGCTTCCCGAAACCCCTTTTATCTCTACCTTTCCTCCCTCGGGAAGGTAAACTATGAGATTTTTCCTATCGGGGGAAGAAAGACAAATAGCGTTCTTACCTCCTTCCAACGCAAAATATGGTTTCATCTCCCACCAAGGAATGGAGGAGATAACTTGATACATAAACTTTAAGTAGGGATAGAGAAGCCCCGCGGGTTTCATTAGCGTTCCCCAAGCGCTGAAAATTGGTGGTCCGCCTCCCCTTCCAATCCTGTGTGGTGGCTCAACATCATCCCCATAGGCTAAATAAGCTGAGCTTAAGAGAATTGTCCAGCAGCCTCTTCTCAAATTATCAATATCTAAGCCTGCCTCCTTTTGATAGATGTTTCCTTCCCATATGCATTCGTGCGCCAATATGGGTTTCTCGGCTAACTCTCGCATTCCCTTTATAACATCCCTGTATCTGCCATAATTCCAATCGGTTAATTTATCTTGTAAGGTAAAATAATCGTAAACAGGCGAACGGCAAATTTGGGGAGCTCTCTTACTATAGTCCCAAGAATGGACGCTGAGCAATCTTTCCCAAGGGTCATATTTCCTTTTCCCATTCCGAAACAGGCTGGAAAGTGACATTGTAGTAGCCTGACCAGCGAGCTGTCCAATATCTAATAAAATTTTCCCAATATCCCCTTTGCATCCTCGGTAAGCCGTTGGTCCCACCGAATATGTTAAATGGCACAAGGAACATATTTCTCTTCTTCAATGCGAGGATAACCTTATCCATATTTCGCCAGAAATGAAGGTCATAGCGAGAGAAGTCAAATCCTTCCCCAGTGTTCACCCAGGGTGAACGGTAGCTGATGCCAGGTATCTCGCTAATGCCTAAATGGGGACCAATAATTGTGTTGAAGCCATAGCTTCTGAT